>JAYGEV010000257.1:0-2194 GCA_046582225.1 Pseudomonadales bacterium | reverse complement strand
CAATAACGTCCTGCGAATCACTACCGGGGACGGATACGAGGGCATATCCGGCGTGGATTCTTATCATCAAGGAGATTTCAGCGACGAGCACCTGCTGGAGTTGCATGGCGTCGTCAACGATCTCGTCGCGCTCCGGTCGCTGGATCCGGTCGAAGTCGGGAGGATGCTCGAGCGAACGCGACCCGACCTGAGCGATGCGGTTCGCTCGAGTATCGACATTGCTCTGTGGGATCTGGCGGCACGCAAGGCAGATCGTCCTCTCTACGAACTGCTGGGCGAGAAGCGCGATTCGATAGAGCCCTACGCGAGTCTCCCGTTCTACGATTCTCTTCCCGAGTACGTCGAGGCAGTCAACGCGTACGCGAAGCTCGGCTACACGACATTCAAATTTCACGTCTGGGGTTCGATCGAAGAGGACCTGCGACTCGTAGAGTTGGTCCAGCAGACATTTGCAGACACTCCTTACCGCTTCATGTTCGATCTCGAGGGTGCTTACGATCTTGAGGACGCGCTCAGGGTGGGCGAGAAGATGGACGAAGGCCTGTTTCTCTGGTTCGAGGCGCCCATCGACGATGCGCTTCTTGAACAATACGCTGAGCTCAGGAATAGACTCGATGTTCAGATCATTCCCGCCGGCTACAACATTTATTCTCCGGAATTCATCAGGCAGGCGATCGAGCTTGGCGCCTGGGATGCGGGCAGATTCGACGCCACAACCGTCGGTGGAATCTCCAAATCGCTCCAACTCCTGATGATTGCCAATGAGGCCGGCATCCCGATCGAGATCCAGAGTTGGGGCCACTCGCTGACCCAGGCGGCCGACCTGCACCTGATGCTTGCCAATGAGCGGACCCGGTACTTTGAAGCACCGATGCCGAAGCAGGCCTTCGAGTTCGGAATGAAGAACGGCAACTTGCTGGACCGGGGCAGGGTGGTGGCACCGGATGGGCCCGGGCTGGGTATTAATGTGGACTGGGATAGCTTGGCGACGGCGGATTTCTATGTCTGGTCAAAGCTTGACTTTTCAATCTCGCCGGAGTGAAAAAATATGCAACACAACCTGACCTTGAACCCAGTCGCGATTCTGCTACTGGCTGTTGTCACCTGCAGCGCGCAGGACAGTGCAGCGCCAAAGCAGGTGGCAGTGGACGATAAGCCGTTCCTTCTAAACTACCCCAACCCGGAAAATTCTGACGGCAAGGTCGTGTTAACGAATGATCACGTCGTCTTGCAGCGGCTCGTCGTGCCCGCGGGGGAATGGGAGGGCATCCACAGTCATCCCGGAAACCAGATATTCGTTCATATCGAGGGCGGGGAATGGTCGGGGCGCCTCGGCGGCGAAACCGAGTACTCGGGAAGCATTAGTCCGGACGGGGGCGTGGGCTGGATGGACGCGATCCCGCTCAGCGCAGGACATAATTCCGGCAACACTGGTGATAGGCCCATCGACTTGATCTACGTGACCCTCAAGGACGACGCACCCATCGTTCCAGAAGCGGACCACGCACCGCAAGCCTACCCCAATATCCCACTGGAACTGATACTGGAGAATGACCGGATGATCGTGCAGCGCGTGCGGGTCGAGCCGGGACAGTGGACGGGCGTCCACAGTCATAGCGGCAACCAGGTTTACGTCCAAATCAAAGGCGGTACCTGGTCGGAGCGCCGCGGCGGCGCGCAATCCGTGCCAATGCCGTTCTCAAAAGCTGGTTCTGTGGGCTGGGTGGACGCTCTCGAACTTAGCGAAGGGCATGAAGAGGGCAATACCGGTGACACCACCATCGAGTTTGTCCTGGTGACAATCAAGTAACCGCAATTGAGTGCACGGGATTATTTCAAGCGAACCCGTGTCCGAACTGTCGGAACAGGGCAAATCAAGCCCCCGCTACCAATAAAATACGCCGGGCCCGTTCTTTTTCGGGTCTGGCGTTTTATTTGGCAATGAGCAAGCTTTGAACCTGCGAGGAAGCAGGTGTTGATTTGCACGCTGCATTGACCCACCTTTTCCAACCTGGAAATGACCCACATCAAGCAATGCGAATAGCTGTGTTTTCAGAACCTCTGAGGACTCACTGTTGATTTGCACCGAAATTTGACCCAAGAATGGCCATTTATTGCATCGAAAATTGACCCGTCTGCTGCTGCCTGGATATTTGAAAACACACCTATTCGCATTGCTTGATGTGGGTCATTT
>JAYGEV010000245.1:0-2399 GCA_046582225.1 Pseudomonadales bacterium | reverse complement strand
CGTCAAATGCGCGCACGGAGCTACCGTTGGTCAGCTGTCCGAAGACAGTCTTTTTTATCTGCGCTCACGGGGATTGAGTGATGTCGCAGCCCGTTCAATCCTGTGCAAAGGGTTTCTGCGCGAATGCATCTCCGGGCCCGTCGCAGAAAAAGTGAGCGAACGATTCACGGCGGCTCTGCAATGAGCATCGACCTCAAGAAAATCCGCGATGATTTTCCGATTCTCCGCAGGCAGGTGAACGGTGAGCCGCTGGTCTATCTGGACAGCGCCGCGACCACGCAGAAACCCCAGGTCGTGATCGATGCGATCAGCCACTACTACGCAACGTTCAACGCGAACGTACACAGAGCCGCCCACGCCCTGTCCGATGAGGCAACCCAGGCCTTCGAGGCGTCACGCGTAGCGGTGCAGCGGTTCATCAACGCCGCATCTGAAAACGAAGTCGTGTTTACCCGCGGCACCACGGAGTCCATCAATCTGGTGGCGAGCACTCTGGACGATCATCTGGGGCAAGACGATGAAATAATTCTCACTCACCTGGAGCATCACTCCAACATCGTCCCGTGGCAGATGCTGGCCAAGCGTACCGGTGCGCGGATTGTCGCCTGCGAAATAACCGATGGCGGCGACATCGACCTGGACGATTTTAGTGCGCGATTGTCCGAACGTACCCGTATCGTCGCAGTTGGGCACGTGTCGAACGCAATCGGGACCATTAATCCGATCGCCGAAATCATCCGGCGTGCGCACCATCAGGGCGCTTTGGTGCTCATCGATGGCGCCCAGGCCGTCGCTCATCTTGCCGTGGATGTGCAGGCTCTGGATTGTGACTTTTACGCTTTTTCCAGCCACAAAATGTTCGGTCCAACTGGAATGGGCGTCCTGTTCGGAAAACAGCAACTGCTTGAGGCCATGCCACCCTGGCAGGGCGGTGGCGAGATGATCGAACACGTCTCACTGCAACGCAGCACCTTCAACCGTTTGCCTTACAAGTACGAAGCCGGGACTCCGAACATCGCCGGTGCGATCGGACTTGGTGCGGCCATCGAGTACCTCAACGGATTGCCTCGGGAGGCGCTGAGAAAACACGAACAACACCTGGTTCGACTGACCCTCAGCCAGCTCAAACAGATCGACGGCGTGCGACTGATTGGCGAGCCTGCGGAGCGGCAATCGGTGGTCTCATTCCTCGTCCGCGACAGCCACCCCCATGACATCGGTACTCTGCTGGATCAACAGGGAGTCGCGGTACGAACCGGTCACCATTGCGCGATGCCCCTGATGGAACGTTTTTGCATACCGGGCACCATTCGCGCATCGTTCAGCCTGTATAATTCCGAGGCCGATGTAGACCGATTCATCGCCGGCGTAGCCAAGGCACTAAGTTTCGTATGAGCGGTCAGAACCGTATGGAAGGACCAACATGAGCGTTAGCATCTTCGAGCCGCAGCCAATTACCGTCACCGACACGGCTTCGGCGCACATTCGCGGTCAGATTGCCGCCTCCGGCCATCAGCACCTTCGGCTTGGGGTCAAGGAGAGCGGTTGCAACGGCTATATGTACACGCTGGATTACATCGACAAGCCCACCAATGAGGACCGCCACTTCGAAGTCGATGAGGGCCTGGTGCTGTTTGTCAGCGCCCAGGACCTGCCGCTGGTGAGCGGCACCGAGGTCGATTACGTTACCGAAGGCCTGAATTCTGCCCTGAAGTTCAAGAATCCCAACGCCGAATCACATTGCGGATGCGGTGAGAGTTTTTCCATCGCGGGCGATTGACGTCGGCGTCATGGAACGACGAATCATCACCACCACTCGGGATTGTCTGGCTCGACTGGTTCCAACGGGCGACCCGATCAATATTCCCGCAAATACGTTCATCACGCTGACCCAGACCCTCGGCGGCACCTACACCATCATCATGAACGGCAACATGGCACGCGTAGACGGTAGCGACGCCGACGCGCTGGGATTCGAACCCTTACGCCTTGACTTCGAACCGCCCGCCAACGGCAAACCCGACCTCGATCAGGTGAATCAGGCCCTGGCCAGCGTTTACGACCCGGAGATCCCGGTCAATGTGGTAGATCTGGGCCTGATCTACTACTGCGAGCTGGACGAACAGGACAACGTACGGGTTCAGATGACGTTGACCGCACCGGGCTGTGGAATGGGCCCGGTTCTGGTCGAGGACGTTAAGTCGCGTATTCGCAGCGTGCCGTTCGTAAACGACATAGACGTCGAACTGGTGTTCGACCCGCCCTGGTCCCGGGATATGATGACCGAAGAAGCTCAGCTGGAGCTGGGGCTGTTCTAGGCATCACCGCCATGCAGCTTGCCGAAATACAGGAAAGTTTCAGCTTCTTCGACTCCTGGGAAGACAAATACCGGTTCGTTA
>JAYGEV010000414.1:0-1896 GCA_046582225.1 Pseudomonadales bacterium | reverse complement strand
TTCGCGGACGGAGTCCGCTCCTACGGGGTAAATTCGTCGCGAAGCTTGAATTTCTGGACCTTGGTGGACGACATCGGCCACTCATCTACGAACCTTACATAGCGGGGAATCTTGAAGCTTGCGATCTTGCCCTTGCAGAAGTCGATGAGTTCGGATTCAGAGACGAACATATTCGGGTTCAGCTCGATGTACGCTGCCGGTACCTCGAGCAGGCGGTCATCGGGAACACCGATCACCTGGGCGAGCTTTACCGCCGGGTGATTGGCCAGATACGACTCGATCTCCAATGCGGCGACATTCTCGCCGCCTACTTTCAACATGTCTTTGATGCGGCCGTGAAACTCGATGTGTCCGTCGGCGTCGAGTGCGCAGAGATCTCCGGTGCGAAACCAGCCGTCGGTAAATGCCTCGGCATTCTTTTCGGGGGCTTTGTAGTAGCCATCGAACACCGCGTAGCCACGCACCAGAATCTCGCCGCGCTCGCCTGCCGGCAATTCCTGATCGGTTTCCGGGTCGACGATCTTTACTTCCACGCCGGGAAACACCCGGCCGCAACCGGTCAGCCGTTGTTCCAGGGATTCATCCGGATGGTTGAAGGAAATCACGCCGCCGGTCTCGGTGAGCCCGTATGCGCCGGTCTGCACCGCCTGAGGAAAGGCGTCCTGGAACTTGCGCAGCACGTCCGGGGGGGCGACGTTGTTGATACGGCGGATCTGGCTCAGGTCACGGGTTTTGAAATCCGGATGGTTGATCAGTTCGTTGGTAATGGTTGGAAATGCCGGGAACGCCAGGGTCGTGACGTCCCGTTCCATCATCTCCAGAGCCGCGCCCGCTTCGAAGTAGGTCATGGACTGCATGGCGGCGCCGGCGTCCAGGCAGCACATCAACGGCAGTATGGACGACATGTGGAACATCGGCAGAGGCACCCAGAAACGATCAGCGTCGGTGAGAAAGTAGCGCTCCCGATTCATGTTGATGCCGGTGCGCACCAGTACTTCGTGACTGAGTGGACAGCCTTTCGGGTTCGAGGTGGTGCCCGAGGTATACATCATGATGGCCGGGTCGTTCAGCCGTGCGCAGATCCGGCGTTCGTCTACCGCAGCGTCCGTTGCTTCGCCCGAGGATGTAGACAGAGCCTCGAATGCTTCGCGCGACAGGAGGCCGGGCGGCGTGCTGGCACCGAGCATGACCACGCAGCGCAGCGCAGGCTCGCCGGGCAAAGCGAGCGCGAGCGGGTCGGTTGCTGTGCTGAGCTGTGGAAATGCCTCGCAAAGCAACTCTGCGAAGTTGGCGTACTCGGAGGTGATGTCGGTGACCAGAATTGCAGCAAGGTCGGCGTTCTCCACCACGTAGGCGAGTTCGGTGGCCTTGTAGCGGGCGTTCACCGGCACTGCCATAGCGCCGATGAGTTGGATCGCGAACAAACACTCCACGTACTCGAGGCAGTTCGGCATCAGAATGCCGACGTGATCGCCACGATCCAGGCCCATGGCCAGCAGGCTGCGCGCACGCGCATACGCTCGCTCGTGAAGCTCGCTGTAGGTCAGACGCGCTTCGGGAAAGATGATCGCGTCATTGCCAGGATAGCGATCCGCTGCGCGAAGCAGCAGATCGCCCAGGGTTGTCACTTCGATGCGGTGCGAACTCATCGCGGGAAGGGCCTTCGGCTGAAATCAGACGCTACCAGGGATGAATGTCACCATTCCATTTGTAGAAGTTGCCGGAATCTGCCTTGGTCAGGCCCGCGATCACGCTTCGGATACCGGATGCGCTTTCCTCAGCGGTGATTTCTGCGCTGGGACCGCCCATGTCCGTCTGTACCCAGCCCGGGTGCATCAACGCCACCGTGATTGGATCGGCTTTCCAGTCCAACGCGAGAATCTGTCCGACTTTGCT
>JAYGEV010000351.1:0-4167 GCA_046582225.1 Pseudomonadales bacterium | reverse complement strand
CCCATGCAGATAGTGACCGAGCACGCTTTTACAAAAATCTCCACGATGCTCGCCCTCTTCTGCCAGCGCTACCAACAGCGGGCAGGGTCGCGCATGCACGTTCAGGCTCGAACGGTTCGCAAGAATTTCCCGCTGATATGCACCCCCCGCCACGGTGCTTTCGGTGGCCAAAACCAGCACCGAACCAGAACTCTGGTGCGCTACGACAGCCTCGGCGCCGGGCGTGACTACGCCGAATATCGGCAATGCAGGATAGCAGTCGCGCAATGCGTCCAACGCAAATGCAGAAGCGGTGTTGCAGGCGACCACCAATGCGCGCACCCCACGCTCGACCAGAATCCGTGCAGCCTGCAGGGCGTAGCGTTGGACCGTTTCCGGGCTCTTGCTACCGTAGGGCAATCGCGCGGTGTCACCCAGATACAGGAAAGACTCGCCGGGCATCGCCGTCTGCAATGCCTTCAACACCGTCAGACCGCCCATGCCGGAGTCGAACACGCCAATAGGTGCACTTGAGCTGGTCATGGCGAGTGCGCCGGGCTATGCAGGCGTGTTGGCGGCGAGAAACTCGACAACCGCGCTCTGCGCGGCGGCCTGATGTTCCGGCTCTTTCCAGTGCTCGATAAACTGCGCGTTGGGTGACAGCGCGGCAATTTCCCGCGAGGTTTCCTCGGGGTGATACAGGTCGTTTCCGCACAACACCAGCAGCGGAGTCCGACACTCAGCAACGAAATCCCGGGAGACGTTGAACAGAAACTCTCCGCTGTACATGGACTGCTTAAACGTCTCGCACACTTCGGGTTCGACATCGGTGCGGGTCGGCTTCAGTTCGTCCGCCCAGCTGTCGAACATGTCGAAGAACGCCTGGCGGTTGTCGCTGAGCCCTATGGACTGAAACAGAACGACCGAAGCCACCCGTTCGGGTTGCACCTCGACGAGCCCCATGCAATACGGACCGCCGATGCACATACCGGCAACATGAAAGCGCTCGATGTTCAGATGATCCATCAGTGCCAGCTGATCCTGGGTGTATACATGCCAGCTGTCGGTGGCACGTATCGGCGCGGTGGACCGACCGGCATTGCGCTGATCCATGGCGATCACTCGATAAGAGCCGCTCAGCTGCTCGATCGGGTTCCATGGCCCGTTTACCCAGGCTGGAATGGTTGAGCGCATTCCGCCGGGGGCAATGAGAAGCAGCGGAAACCCGCTGCCGTGCTCCTCGTAATAAATGGAAACGTCGTCTTTTTGAAATAATGGCATCGTTCGTGTCTTCCGCTGTCAGCTTTCTCGTTTTCCCATGATCGCAGTCCGCACCTGTTTGTCGGGTGCCTCTTCGGTCAACTCGACACTGGAACTTCCAGTGGCAACCACCCCCAGTCGGGAGTACAGATCCTCCAGCGACGGCATGCCACGATTGTATGCGTAGCGCCGAAATAAATCTTCGAACATGGGATATTCGGTCAGTGTGTCCATCGTGGAAAAGAGCTCATCCCCCGTCCAGGAGCGCTCCGACGGCAGGCAACAAGCCTGCAAACGCCCAAGCACCGAATCGAGCGACTCGGTCGAATCGCTCAACCGCCTCAACTCGACATCGGCCGTCAGCGCAAGCGCGGCACCGCTCCAGTAGATGAGCATGCGCATCTCCCAGAACGGTCGATCCGACATGCGATTCAACATCGGCGGATTTTTGATGGCACGGGCCCTCTCAAACGAACGATGCAGACGCCGCCACGCTTCCTGCTCCGTATATACCCCACGGCGGGTGAGAAGCACGTTCTGATAGTAGCTGGCGAATCCTTCGGAGATCCATCTGTCGCGGGAACTGATGTAAGGCAACAGCAGGTGGCTGAATTCGTGAGTAGCTGTCCAATCACCAAGATAGTCCACCAACGGTCGACCGGCATCCACAAAAAAGCGCACTGCCTCACCGCCATCACGAATCACGTATCCAAACGGCACCGCCGATGGGCTGCCGCCTGATGTCTGTATCCACCACGCCCCGGGTTGGCTGGGCTGCACGATGACTTGCGGAGATGGATTTGGAAACCGACCGTAGATGTCGGCAACGTCGCGAGCTGCCGCGCGCAGCCAGGCGATGATCCGGTCAGAATCCAGGCGTTGATCGGGACCAGCGATCAGGGCCACCCGCATCTGCGCGCCCGGCAATTCCAGCAGGCGCTGTTCAAACCCGCCAAACACGGCCACGGCACGGCTGCTCCGGGGCGAGGTCAGCAGCTCGAATCTGTCGCCGCCCAGGGAGCGCCAGGGGACCGAAGCCCTCACCCGAGCGGGCAACGACAGCTCAATCAGAACCCGATCGCCCGGCTCGAGCGGCGGCGTCCACAACCACTGGTTCGGCGAAGACACCACCACGCCGTCGGCCACCGGGGGGCTACGGCCATCTGCGGCGGTATCCGCGAGCGGGTAACGATAGTCCAGGCACGCCACACCATCGCCAGCTACGATGCGCTCCCGGCTCGTGTGCAAGCCCGCGCCATCGCAATCGGACAATCCTAAAAGCTTCGACGGTTCGCCGTCCTGGGCGGAAAGCCAACGAACCTCAGGCGTCAACCAGGCGCGCACCGCCACTTCGTCGAGTTGCTCGTCCACCGAAACCTGGTAGCGATAGTCGACGCCCCAGACCAGCGCGGACTGCGTGAGTACGGCGACCAGGCAGGCGCCACGGAAGCCTTCCAACAGCGCAGGATGCACCAGCGGATGGCTGGCTAGTCTTCTTCAAGCACCGATTCGAACGTTTCCAGATTAGGGTGGCCGAGATAGGTGCCTTTGGGAGCGCTCGCTTGAGCGTGCGCTGCACGGAAGTGATCCGATTCGGTCCACGCCACGAATGCATCCTTGGATTCCCAGACGGTGTGCGAGGCATACAAGGTGTGGTTATCGGCAACCGGACCCTTCAGCAACGCAAAATGCCGGAAGCCCGGAACCTCGGAAAGGTAACTGTCCCGTTCGCGCCAGATCTTCTCAAATCCCGCTTCAAAGCCAGGCGCTATCTCAAACCGATTCATTGCTATGAACATCAGATTCCTCCTCACGTGAGTTTAGTATAGGCCGGCGCCGCTGGCGGCGTTGCGCGGGCTAGCCAAACAAGTCCTCGTAGCGACCACGCAGTTCGTTTTTCTGTACCTTGCCCATGGCGTTGCGCGGCAACTCATCAACGTTGATCACCCGTTTGGGTTGCTTGAAGCGCGCAATCTTCCCCTCCAGGGCGGCGGACACCTGAGCTTCGCTTACCTCGCCTGATCGGGGAACGACCACCGCGACGACGCCTTCGCCAAAATCCGGGTGCGGAATTCCGATCACGGCGCTTTCCACCACCTCGGGAATCTCGTCAATGAGTTTCTCCACTTCTTTGGGGTACACGTTGTAGCCGCCGGAAATCACCAGATCCTTGGCTCGACCGACAATGGAGATGCGACCATGGGCGTCCATTCGGCCCATATCGCCGGTGACAAAAAAACCGTCGTCGCGAAATTCTTCAGCCGTCTTTTCCGGCATCTGCCAGTAGCCTTTGAATACATTGGGGCCACGCACCTCGATGATGCCCACCTCTTCGGTCGCCAGCGCTCGCCCGGTCTCATCGGCAATTCGCGCTTCGACCCCGGGCAGGGCGAAACCCACGGTTCCCGCGATGCGCTCACCGGACAACGGGTTGGAGGTGATCATCGCCGTTTCGCTCATCCCGTAGCGTTCGAGGATCTTTGTCCCGGTGCGCTCTTCCCAGGCTTGAAAGGTCTGCTCGGTGAGCGGTGCCGAGCCGGAAATAAACAGCCTCATATTGCGGCATGCGTCCGCGCCGAAATCGGGGTGATCGAGTAGTCGGCTGTAGAAAGTGGGCACCCCCATCATCACCGTTGCATCGGGAAGAGATGCCAGCATCCGATCCGCGTTGAAACCCGGCAGGAACAACACCGGGGTACCCGACAGGAATGCACAGTGCAAGGCCACGAACAGACCATGTACATGAAAAATAGGCAGCGCGTGCAGCAACACGTCGTCACTGCGCCAGCCCCAGTATTCCAGCAGCGTGAGCGCGTTGCTGAGCAGGTTTTCCTGAGTGAGCATTGCTCCCTTGGATCTTCCCGTGGTGCCGGAGGTGTAGAGAATGGCCGCGATATCTGAGGCGGCGGGCGTTGCGATCTCAGTAGA
>JAYGEV010000334.1:0-5596 GCA_046582225.1 Pseudomonadales bacterium | reverse complement strand
GACCTCCAGAATAATCTGCCGGAGCTGTGTGAACGACCCGTGGAATCTGACCGACCCGAGGGTTAGAGGGTAATGCTTGTTTGCCTGGGAACATTGGCCAGCTGCCAGTGCTCAGTTCCCCAGTTCACCAGTTCGCGACAGGTCCAGCGCTCGGCCTGTTTCGGTGGAGACAGGCCCAGCCAGCAGAATATGCGGACCAGGTTGGCACTCGCCTCGCGCACGTTTATCGGTGCTGCCGAGGTTTGTTTCGACAATTTGCTGCCGTCAGCGCGGATCAACGTTGGGATGTGGGCATAGCGTGGAGCCGTGAGTCCGAGCAGCTGCATCAGGTATATCTGGCGCGGTGTGTTATCGAGCAGGTCGCTGCCTCGCACCACCGAGTCGATGATGGCATCGCCGTCGTCGACGGCTGTGGCCAGTTGATAGGCGATCAGCCCGTCTCGGCGGCGCACCACGAAATCGCCGGTGCGCTCGGCGAGCGCGGCGTGTTGGGCTCCCTGGATGCGATCGTCGAAGTCGATGAGTGCCTGTTTGACCTGGACGCGCTTTGCGGCATCTGCAATCGAACGGGTCTGCATTCTGCAGGTACCCGGATAGATCGGATGCTGCTTGAGTTGCCGCCTTGAACAGCGGCAGTAGAAGACGAGCCCGAGCTGAGTCAGCGACTGCAACGCCTGCTGATAGCGTTCTGCGCGCTGGCTTTGATAGATGACCGCACCGTCCCAGTGCAGGTGGTGGGCGTCCAGGGCGATTTTGATCGCATCGACGGCGCCTGGCTCGTTGCGCGGCACGTCGAGATCGTCGATTCGCAACAACCACGATTGGTGGTTTGCGCGGGCGTCGAGGTAACTTGCGGTTGCCGCCAGCATCGAGCCGAGATGCAGAGGGCCTGTTGGTGAAGGTGCAAACCGGCCCGTCATGGGATTGATGAGCCGCGAAGCCTGCTCTGCCGCCGTGGTGTCAGCCGTGCAGCTGTCTTTCTTTGATCTCGTCGAGGGCTTTGCAGTCGACGCATTGATTTGCAGTAGGGCGAGCTTCCAGGCGTCTCAGGCCGACTTCAACCCCGCAGGTGTCGCAATACCCGAAGTCCCCTTGCTCGAGGCGCTCGAGGGTCTGGTCAATTTTCTTGATCAGTTTGCGTTCCCTGTCGCGGGTGCGTAGTTCGATGCTGAATTCTTCTTCCTGGGTGGCGCGATCTGCGGGATCGGGAAAGTTCGCTGCCTCGTCCTGCATGTGGTGCACGGTTCGGTCGACTTCCTCCATCAACTCCGTGCGCCAATTGGTAAGAATTGCACGAAAATGCTTGATCTGCCGCGCGGTCATGTAGCGCTCATTCTTTCTGAGCTTGTAAGGAGTGAAATTCCGGAACGCCGAATCGACTACCTTTCTAGGTTTGCCAGGTTTGGATTCAGATTGCTTGCGTGCGGTAACTGCCATATGTCGCCTCTGATCTGTTGCCTCATCCATGCGCAGCCGATGGCTTCACGGAGCTAATTTGCGAAGGGCGCGTAAGCTACCAGAACGGTATGGCGTTGGCCATATAATCTCGAGAAGTTTTTGTTGAATTTGCGGTGCGGTTAACGCCCGGAGACACCCAAGCATATGTACGCAGAACGGCTTCTCAAAATCAGCCCATTTCGGGTGATGGAACTGATGGAGCGGGCCAAAACGCTTGAGTCACAGGGTCACCAGGTCGTGCACTTCGAGGTTGGAGAACCGGACTTCGCCACCGCGGAACCGATTGTTGCGGCCGGTATTCGGGCGCTCGAGTCGGGAAAGACCAAGTACACCCAGGCTCTTGGCATTCCCGAGCTTCGCGACCGTATTGCTGAACACTACCGGCGTGATCTGGGCGTTGACCTTCCCGCCGAGCGCGTGGTGGTCACTGCAGGAGCCAGCGGGGCACTGTTGCTATTGAATGGGCTGCTGCTCAATCCCAACGACCAGCTCATCGTCACCGACCCCGGATACCCGTGCAACGAGGTCTTTGCGGGTCTGGTCAACGCTGAGCCGGTACGCGTTCCAGTGTCGCCGAACGCAGGGTTTCAGCTCACCGCAGCGGATCTGCAAGCACACTGGCAACCTCGAACTCGAGGTTTATTGTTGGCGTCACCGGCCAACCCCACCGGGGCTGTGGTGGGCCGGGATTCCCTGCAGGAGCTGATCGCGGTAGCGCGTCGCGAAGGGGGATTTGTGATCCTCGATGAGATCTATCAGGGACTCGTGTACGACGATGATGTGTCCTACCGAACCGGGTTGGAGATCGACCCCGACGTTTTCGTGATCAACAGCTTCTCGAAGTATTTTGGGATGACGGGTTGGAGGCTGGGGTGGATGGTGGTTCCGGAATCGGCGCTGGATGCTGTTTCGCGCCTCGCCCAGAACCTGTTCATTTCCCCCTCGGCGATCGCCCAGCAGGCAGCCCTGGCGGCCTTTTCCGCCGAGGCGATGGCGATTCATGAGTCTCGTAGAGACGCGTTTCGGCGGCGGCGGGATCAGTTGTGTGCGGGGTTGCGGAGCCTCGGTTTCACGGTCCCCGTACTACCTGGCGGCGCGTTCTACCTCTACGTCGACATCAGCATAAGCGGCTTGAACTCGCACGATTTCTGCTGGCGGCTCATCGATGAATATCAGGTGGCAACCACCCCGGGCCTGGACTTTGGTGACCATATGGCCGATCGCTACGTGCGCTTCGCCTACACCACCAACGAAGCTTCGATAGCGCTGGGCCTTGACCGTATCGAAATCGCCCTTCGTGAGTGGAGATCCGTTTGAGGCTGGATCCGCCTCTGCAGAAGGGACGCCTGGTACGCCGGTATAAGCGTTTTCTGGCGGACGTGGAGGTTTTCGGCGGGACCATACTCACTGTTCATTGTCCCAACACCGGAGCCATGCTGGGGTGCTCCGACCCTGGCAGCGAGGTCTGGATTTCCCGCTCAGATAACGACAAGCGCAAGTATCGCCACACACTGGAAGTGGTATGCACACCGCTGGGACAGGTCGGTGTGAACACTGCAACCGCGAACCGGCTCGTCGAAGAGGCAATCTTAGCGGGCGGAATCGCACCGCTGCTCGGGTATCCGGAACTCAAGCGCGAAGCCGCCGTTCCCGATGAACGGGGTCGATTCGATTTCCTGCTGAGCGGTGGCGCGAGGCGGCGTTGCTTCGTGGAGGTCAAAAGCCTCACGCTTGGGTTTGCGGGTGGGCGGGGCGCCTTTCCCGATGCGGTCAGCGAACGGGCGATTCGCCATGTGAAAGCGCTGGCCAGGCGGGTGGGCGCGGGCGAGCGCGCGCTGCTGCTGTTTTGCGTTCAGCACACCGGTGTGGAGCGAGCCACTGTGGCCGACGAAATTCATCCTGAGTACGGTGACGCATTGCGATCAGCGATGGCGCAAGGACTCGAGGTGTATGCATATCGCTGTGAGTTTGCGCCCGACCTGATTCGCCTTGCACATGCGATACCGGTGGAGGTTTGAGGCTGCCTCAGGTCAGCCTGGTGAACTGGCGCAGCACGTCTTGATAGTCGGTCACCGTTTTCAGCCGCGCGCCGAACCGTTGAACGAGAGCTGCGGCTGCGAAGTTACCGAATGCCGCAGCCTGGTCGGGGGCCATATCCACTCCCCAACCGTAAAGGCAGGCGCCAGCATACATATCACCCGCGCCGTTGGTGTCGACCGCGTCGACTGGATAGCCGGCCGCCGAATATTGCGAGTGAGCATCGACAGCCAGGCTACCGCGGCTGCCCAATGTAATGTTAAGGGCAGCGGCAACGTCTTTCAGTTCGCGGGTGGCAATGTCGAGTCGATCTGTTTTGGCCCACGCCAACGCTTCTTCTTCATTGCAGAAAAGGTGATCCACGCCATTGCCTAGAATCTGTTCCATTTCGTCGCGAAAGAATTCGATCATACTGGGGTCAGAGAGGCTCACCGCCGTCTTCACGCCTGATTGTTCCGCCAGTTCTCGACACTCCACCGCCGCGCGCATGCTCTGCGGGCTGGAGCTCAGGTAGCCTTCAACGTAGTAGTAGCGGGCCTGCGCCAGTGCTTCCTCGTCAATCTCGGCGACGCTGAGCTGGCTGGAGACCCCGAGAAACGTATTCATCGTGCGTTCGGCATCCGGTGTGACGAGCACCAGGCAGCGGCCGGATTTGCAGTCACCGTCGGCGATCTGAGTCCTGGCATTCGGGCTGGTGGCGACACCGGCATCGCCAAGGTCCTGCAGGAAGTAGTCGCCCGTTTCGTCGTGGGCGAGCTTGCATGAATAGAAGGTTTTGGCCCCGAATCCCTGCACGGCAATGATCGTATTGGCCGCGGATCCACCGCTCATTCGTTCCGGCGTGTGTTCTGAGAGGTCATCCACCAGAGCATCGAGGAGGTCTTCATCCACCAGCGTCATATGTCCCTTTGCGATGCTGTGGCGCTGAAGAAAGCCGTCATCAATTCGGTATTCCATGTCCACCAGGGCGTTGCCCAGACCGTATACGTCAAACATGCGTGCTCCTGTAGCGGATGTAGCGGATGTAGCGGATAGGTCTACACCGATGCCAGGGCGTTGTCGGCCGCGGCAATGGTGGCGTCCAGCAGTTGTTGAGAATGGGCAGTCGAAACGAAACCTGTTTCGAAGGCTGAAGGCGCGAGATACACGCCTTCGTCCAGCATGGCGTGGAAGAATCGATTGAACGCCGCCGTGTTGGAATTTGCCACATGGTCGAAGTTGCTGACCGCGCTGCTGGTGAAGAATATGCTGAACATTCCGCAGACCTGATTAATGCTGACCGATACGCCGTTGCGTTCGGCAGCCTTGCGCAGGCCCGCGCACAGATAGTCGGTTCGCTCGGCCAGGCTCACGTACACATCGTCCGTTAACGCATTCAGCATTGTCAGGCCAGCGACCGTTGCCAGGGGATTTCCGGACAACGTACCGGCCTGGTAGACGTTTCCTTCCGGGGCGATATGAGACATCACATCTGCGCGGCCGCCAAACGCTCCTACCGGAAGGCCTCCACCGATGATCTTGCCCAGCGTGGTCAGATCCGGAGTGATGCCGTAGCGAGCTTGGGCGCCGCCGCGGGCCACCCTGAAACCGGTCATCACTTCGTCGAAAATGAGCAAGGCACCGTTGGTGGCGGTGACCTCGCGCAATCCTTCGAGATAGCCCGACAATGGGGGAATGCACCCCATGTTCCCGGCGACCGGTTCGACAATGACTGCCGCAATCTGGCCGGGGTAGTTCGCGAAGGCGCCCTGGACCTCGTCTACGTCGTTAAACGGCAGCGACAGGGTCTGTTGCGCAATGCTGGCCGGTACGCCAGACGAATTGGGAATACCGAGGGTGAGGAGGCCGGAACCGGCTTTTACCAGCAGTGGGTCGGAATGGCCGTGATAGCAGCCGTTGAACTTGATGATCTTGTCACGTCCCGTCGCGCCCCGAGCGACCCGGATGGCACTCATCGTGGCTTCCGTGCCGGAGTTGACCAGGCGCAAGCGCTCGATTCCCAAAACGAGATCACGAACCCTCTCCGCCAGCACCGTCTCGGCCACGGTGGGCGCTCCAAACGCGGTACCTGTCGCCAGAGCGACCCGAACCGCTTCCATCA
>JAYGEV010000302.1:0-3591 GCA_046582225.1 Pseudomonadales bacterium | reverse complement strand
TTGGGAGTGCCTGGCGTTGTACCTGGGCAGGTACTCGGCCACGGCGCTGTATGACCCGCCACGAATCACTTCACTGGAGAAGCCGTTACGGACTGCGCGTGAGCGCAGCGGGATGAGAATGTTGCCCATCGATCGGCATGGGGTTCGATCGATCTATAAGGCCCTGTCAGCAGGTGGGGTGATCGCGTTGCTGCCGGACCAGGTTCCTCCCCGCAAATCCGGCGTATATGCGCCATTCTTTGGTGTACCCGCGTTGACCATGACGTTAGCTCACCGACTCATTCACCGGACCGGGCCGTCGGTGCTGCTGGGGGTTGCTCGGCGTGTGGCGGGCGGATTCAGTGTCGAGTTTTCGCCATTTCCCGAAGAGATCCACTCTGACGACGCGGGGATCTCGGCGAAGGTGATGAACCAGGCCATCGAAGAACTCGTTCGTTCCGATCCGGACCAGTATCAGTGGGAATACAAACGCTTTCGCCGCCAACCTCTCGGAGCGCCGGATCCTTACCGCTCCTTAGCGCCGGATTAGTACTGACGGATTAGCGACGCCAGAATGCCGGGGTGAACAGCACCAGCAACGTGAAGATTTCCAGGCGGCCCAGCAACATGGCGAACATCAGCAGCCACTTCACGGTATCGGGCAGGTCGCGATAGTTCAGTGCGACTTCACCCAGGCCTGGGCCCAGGTTGTTGAGGCACGCGCCCACCGCGGAGAACGCGGTGATGAAGTCGAGATCCGAGATGAACATGACGAGCAGGCCCATGGTCAGGAAAATAATCACGTAGAAGGAAAAGAATCCCCACACGGCCTCCACCACGCGGTCGGGAACGCGCTGGTTTGCCAGCTTGATTGGGAAAACTCCCTGAGGATGAATGAGTCGCCTGATTTCACGAATGCCCTGCAGGTAAACGAGCAGCACGCGAATCATCTTGACGCCGCCGGCGGTGGACCCCGCACAGCCGCCGGCGAACGCCGCGAACAGGAGCAGTATCGGCGCTACCGAAGGCCACAGGCTGAAGTTGCTGGTTGTGTACCCGGTGGTTGTCGCAATAGATACGGCCTGAAAGATGCCGTCGCGAATTGGGCTGTCGGTGCTGCCAGGATTCGCAACGAGCACCCAGCACACCACCGTGGCAACCACGAGTAATGCTGACAGGTACAAACGCACCTCCCAGTCGCGCAGATACAGCATCAGGTTTTTCCGATTCCACGCGACGAAATGCAGGCCGAAATTAATGCCGGCAACAATCATGAATACGATCGCTACCGCCTCGATGGCTGGGCTCTCGAAATACCCGATGCTTGCGTCGTGGGTGGAAAATCCGCCGATCGCCACCGTAGAGAAACTATGGCAGATCGCATCGAAGAGGCTCATCCCTGCCAGGAAGTAAGCGGCTGCGCAGGCGATGGTTATACCCAGATACAGATACCAGAGAGCTTTCGCTGTCTCGGTGATGCGTGGCGTGAGCTTGGTGTCTTTGACCGGCCCCGGTGACTCGGCCCTGTACAACTGCATGCCACCGATGCCGAGCATGGGCAGTATGGCGACAGCCAGTACGATGATGCCCATTCCGCCCCCCCACTGCAGCATTTGTCGATAGAAGAGAATCGACCGAGGCAGTTCATCAAGCCCAGACAACACGGTCGCACCGGTGGTCGTGAGCGCTGACAGGGACTCGAATGCAGCGTCGGTAAAGCTGAGGTTGATGCTGTCGGCCAGATAGATCGGAATTGCACCGAACAGCCCAAGGCCGAGGTAGAACAGTACTGTAATCAGAAATCCGTCGCGGCTGCGCAACTCGCGTTCGCCGCGCGCGACCAGGACGAGGAACAGCCCGGCAAACAGCGTGATCGCAAACGCCAGCGCGAACGTTGAGGTCGTATTCTCTTCATAAATGAGTGCTACCACGATCGGGAACAGCAATGCTGCGCTGAACAACATCAGCAGGATGCCGGTGACGCGCAAGATGACTGAATAATGCATGCTCGTCAGTGCCGCGCTAGAAAAACGTAATGCCTACCTGAAACAAGCGTTCCACCGCTGCCACCTGTTTCTTATCGACCAGAAACAGAATGACGTGGTCGCCAGATTCGACCATTACGTCATCGTGGGCAATGTACACGTCGTCGCCGCGAACGATTGCGCCGATTGATGTGCCCGGTGGCAGCGCAACGTCTTTGATCGCGCGGCCCACAACTTTGGAGTTTCTTGAATCGCCATGCGCAACTGCCTCGATGGCCTCCGCAGCGCCTCGACGCAGGCTGTGTACCTTGACGACATCCGCCTTTCTAACGTGGGTCAACAGGGAACTTGTGGTGGCTTGTTGTGGGGAGATCGCGATGTCGATATCGCCGCCCTGCATCAGATCCACATACGCCGGATTGCCGATGAGCGTCACGACCTGGCGCACGCCCAGGCGCTTGGCGAGCAGCGAGGACATGATGTTTACCTCGTCGTCGTTGGTGACCGCGCAGAACGCATCGCACTGCTCGACATTCTCCTCGAGCAGGAGTTCCCGGTCGGTGACATCTATATTGAGCACCACTGATTGATTGAGTTCGTCTGCAAGCTCTTCGCAACGCCGGGCGTTGGATTCCAGCACCTTGACCGAAAAGTATGGCTCGATGGCTTTTGCCAGCTTAACTCCAATGTGCCCACCGCCCGCAATCATGATTCGTTTAAACGGACGCTCTACCCGTCGCAGTTCACTCATCACGGAGTTGATGTGTTCGGAAGCCGCGATGAAGAACACTTCATCGTCGGCTTCGATCACGGTGTTGCCTTCTGGAACGATTGCGCGTCCGCGCCGAAAGATAGCGGCTACCCGGGTATCCACGTTGGGCATGTGTTCACGCAGGAAGCGCATCTCCTGGCCGACCAAAGGTCCGCCGTAGTAGGCCTTGACCGCGACCAGCTGCACGCGGCCGTCGGCAAAATCGAGTACCTGCAGCGCACCCGGGTGTTCGAGCAGTTGACGGATGTTGTCGGTCACGACCTGTTCGGGATTGATGACCACATCGATGGGCATGTGTTCCTGGCTGAAAAAACCTTTGCCGGTGGAATAAGCATCGGAGCGAATGCGCGCAATCTTTGTCGGGGTACGAAACATCGAGTAGCAAACCTGGCAGGCCACCATGTTTACCTCATCGCTGGAAGTCACCGCGATGAGCATGTCTGCGTCGTCTGCGCCTGCTCTACGCAGCACGTCCGGGTGCGAACCAGAGCCGTGAACGATCTGAATGTCGAGCTTGTCACGCAGTTCCTCAAGCGCCGCCATGTCGTTATCCACCAGGGTGATGTCGAACGCTTCGTTGGCGAGATTCTCGGCCAGTGTTCCACCGACCTGGCCCGCGCCGAGGATTAGGATCTTCATGCCCGCGGCCTGGTTCGTTGGTTTTTCGGCAAGGCGTCCTTCCTGGCTGAGGCCTCGTTAATCACTCAGGCGGCCCCCTTGTTCAATAACGAAAAATAGAACCCGTCGGTTGTTGGGTTGGTTGGTAGCAGCTGCCAGCCAAACTCGCGCGCAACACCCGTGGGGATGGCGATGTTCTGGACGGTTGCGTTGTTTGTGGCACGAACAAAATCTGCA
>JAYGEV010000284.1:0-6613 GCA_046582225.1 Pseudomonadales bacterium | reverse complement strand
CAGCTACCAGGGTTCGTTCATTGACGGCCGAAAGGCCGGTCGCGGTGTTTTCGAATGGCCAAACTCAAATCGATACATCGGCGATTTCGCGGAAGATACGAGGTCCGGGCTGGGAATTTTTTACTGGCGTGATGGCACGGTTTATCAGGGCGAGTTCGTTGCCGATAAGATGCACGGATACGGCGTGAAGCAACTGCCCGGCGGCGCGATGGAACTGCAGCGTTGGCAGGGGGGCGCTTTGACATTGAGCCAGCCGTTGGCCGCAGAACCGCGCTGCGCGCTCAGTATCGGCGAGCGGCCGTGGATGTTCCAAAGCAGTGAGTGCATCAATGGGCTTGCCCATGGAGTTGGACTGGCCGTCAGTCTGGAAGGTGATCAGATCGTGGTGAGCGGACGATTCGTTCTGGGCAACCTGGTTGAAGGGGAGATTCGGGTTCTGCGATTTGGAGAATCATAGTGGAGCTCCCGGGATTTCAGGTTCAAAAAGAGCTTGGCCGCGGCGGCATGGCGCGCGTCTACCTGGCGGTACAGAAGAAATTCGGCCGGCTGGTGGCGCTCAAGGTCGTCTCCGCCGACTTCGCCAATGACGTTCACTTTCGCAAGCGTTTCGTTCAGGAATCCCGAATAAACGCCCGACTGACGCATCCGAACATCGTCCAGGTCTACGATGTCGGTTCTCACGAGGCCCAGCTGTACCTGGTGTTGGAGTACATCCGCGGCGGAGACCTGAATCAGCGCCTGGAGCGCGGCATGGATCTTGGCGAATTGATCCAGGTCGTCGAAGACATTGGCAAGGCGCTCGATCACGCGCACGAAAAAGGTTTCGTGCATCGCGATATCAAACCCGAAAACATCCTGTTTCGTGAAGACGGCAGCGCCGTGCTTACGGATTTTGGGATTGCACGTCTGGTGGACTCGAACCCGTCGATTACCCGGGCCGGGACCGTTGCGGGCACCCCACAGTACATGAGCCCCGAACAGGCCTCCGGGCGGGAGATCGACGGCCGCTCAGACATCTACAGTCTTGGCGTGGTCTTCTATCGCATGCTCACCGGGGAGGTGCCTTACAAGGCGGACTCTGCGGTGAGCATCGGTATCAAGCACCTGCAGGAGCCGATTCCACGCCTGCCAACTTACCTCGCAGCGTTTCAACCGATCATAGACCGCTGTCTGGCAAAAAAGCTGGCGCATCGCTATCAGACCGCGGCGGAACTCGCAGCCGCGCTGGATGCGGTTCAGTCCCAGGCCAATTTGCCCAACGCCACCATTAAGGCAACGGCGGTGAGCACCCAGGAAATTCGCGCGGTCGGAACCAATCTGATGACCACGCCGCGTGATCCGATGCGCACCGACCGCGAGTCGCAGCGTCAGCGGCGGGGGCGCATCGCGCGGCAACTGACCAGCCTCAGTCTGCTGCTGGTGGTGCTCGGCGCCGGCGCCTACGTTTCGGTAGAGCAGCCGCAGTGGGTGACCCGCATACTCGCGGTCACCGGGCTTGTCGAGGATCCGGACGTCCAGGATGCGTGGAGTACCGCACAATCGTTACATCAGGATCCCAATCAGAGCCTGGCCACCATCGTCGCGGGATACCGGCGGGTGCTGAGACTGGACCCGGATCACCCGGAGGCCGGCCAAGCCATCGCGGGGCTGGCCAATCAGTGGAAAACGAGTGTTGCCGACGCACTCGCGCAGGATGATTTGACCCAGGCCGAAACCAAGCTCAATGAGTCGCTGACCGCCTTCCCGGAAGATCCAAGTCTTGCGGAACTGACTGAACAACTCACCGACCGCCAGCGCGGTAACAACCTGCTGTCCAGCACCCAGGCGCTACTGCGCAGTCACGGATTATCGGATATCCCCTCGGCGACGGCGGCCATACAGGCCTATCAGGAAGTCCTGCGGCTCGCGCCGGGAAACGCGCTCGCCATTGAGGAGTTGAACAAACTCTCTCAGCACTATGCCACGCTCGCCGCCACGGCAGCCGATACCGGTGACGTCGACAACGCGATCAGCTTTCTGGATCGCGCATCGGCGGCCAATCCGACGCTGGCCGAACTCGACGTCGCGCGTCAGAAGATACAGCAGGCAACCACGGCCCAGGCGGCGATTGATGAGCTGCTTCAGCAGGCCAGCACCTACCGCGCAGGCGGCGCGCTCATTAACCCGCCGGGCGAGAACGCCGCGGAGCTGTACCATCGCGTGCTGGCGACTGACCCGGACAGCGTAATCGCAAGCCAGGGATTGAACGAGGTGGTCTCTCAGGTGCTCAACACGGCAAATCAACTTCTGGTTGCGGGCGAGCTTGAAGACCTTCAGAGGCTGGTGGATCGTTCCAGCGCGGTGGCGCTCGATCCCCTGGCGGTCAACGAAATGAAGGCAGCCCTCGACGGCGAGATCACCCGTCGCGCGACTGTTGCCGAACGTCTTGCGGACGCCGGCACACTGTTTGCCCGGGGATTTATTACTGAACCTCAAGATGCCAACGTGGTGCTGCTGCTGCGTGACGTGCAACGGCTGGATCCTGGAAACGAAACCGCCAGGTCAATGCTTGCAAGATCCGCGGAGCGCCTGGCGAGTGTTGCGCGCGAAGCACACGACGCCGGTCTCCGCGAAGACGCCAAGCACTACCTGGAGCTGGCCCTGACTGTAACGCCGGACGTTGATGCCTGGCGAAGACTTCGAGTACTATGGGAGGAAGATAATATAACTCATTGAACTTAAATATCTTATCTTCCTTGATGATGAAGAAATTCGGCTCGAAGGGAGTCTCACCATCGGCCGCCATATGGAAAACGACGTGATCGTGCCTGGCGAAGATGTGCTCGACTACCACCTGCGCGTAGAGCCAACCTCGCGCGGCCTGAAGGTTTATCCGCTGGGCGAGGCGAGTCTGAAACTCAATGATCAGAACTACTCCGAGGCGCGCGGGCTGGTGATTGGAGATGTGTTGCTGGTCGGACAGACTGAGCTTGTGATAGTTGCCAAACCGGTCAATCCGCCCCAGGCGGAAGAGTGGTGGCTGTACGGCGAAGGTGAAAGGAACGTGCACCGGGTGGGAGCAGAGATGGTGATCGGACGTGGCGAGCACAGCGACCTGCTGTTACTCGACGATCACGTCTCGCGCAGTCACGCACGGCTGTTACGCAACCCCGAAGTGGTGTGGCTGCAGGATCTGGATTCTGCCAACGGCACCTTCGTGAACGGCGAGCGTCTGGCCGGCGGATGCCGCCTGTACCATGGCGATTATCTGGCATTCGACGTCGTGCAGTTTCAGCTGGTCGGCAAAGGCACAGACCTGACTCCTGTCCGTCAACAGGAACCATCGGACAATCCGGCGTTCATTAAGGATGAATACGCCAACGATCGTGATACCACCGAGATCGCGGTGGTGAGCGAGGCAGACGACGTCGTGGGCGTGCTGCCGCGACCGGGCGAGCGTGTCGCTTTTCTGCTCGGCGCCGGCGAACCGGTAAGCGGCGTTACCTTCCGTGCGCGCATCGGCCGCACCACCGTGGGGCGTGACGAGGACTGTGACATAGTGATCAGAGACTCAACCGTGTCGTCGCGCCATGCAGAGATTATTGTACGGCCCAAGGGGTGCACGATTACCAATCTGATGGCCACCAACGGCACCCGGGTGAATGGCCAGGAGGTCCAGAGCGCGCAGTTGACCGACGGTGACGTGGTCCGTCTTGGCCGTGTGCGGCTGGTATTCAAAGATATTTCCGACCTCGAGCAGGACAATCGCCTCGCACGAATGCAGGGCAGGATGATGGCCGGATCCCTGATTGTGGTTGCAGTGCTCGTGTGGTTGCTGGTGGTCGCGCTCTAGTGAGCTTTTCGCGAGTGATGCATCCACCAGCAAACGCGGAGCGCGATTGCTTTTGCGTCGGCCTGCACCTATGCTTCGGCGCCCATGGCGGTACAGATTCCCTACCGGCGTGAGCTGGAATTCAACTATGGCGAGGTCGTCGAGATTGCACCCGGCGTGCGCCGCATTATTGCCGAGAACCCGAGCCCTTTTACGCTCTACGGTACCGGTACCTACATCCTGGGTACCGGCAATGTCGCGGTCATCGACCCGGGTCCGGCAGACCCCAAACACATCCAGGCGCTGGTGGACGGATTGCCAGGTGAGACGATCTCTCATCTGCTGGTCACCCATACACACATGGATCATTCACCCGGCTGTGCGCTGCTGAGAAATCACACCGACGCCCCCACCTATGCCTATGGCGCCCACGGCGCCGGCAAGCTGGAGGAAGGCGTGCCGGTCGAAGAAGGCGGCGATAAGGAGTTTCAACCAGACCAACAGGTGCGCGCCGGCGATGTGATCGAAGGCGGTGACTGGTCCGTAGAATGCGTCTACACCCCGGGCCATACCTCCAACCACGTGTGCTTTCAACTACGCGAGCAAAAAGCGCTGTTCACCGGTGACCATGTCATGGGCTGGTCGACGAGCATTATCTCACCCCCGGACGGAGACATGCTTGCGTACATGCGCAGCCTGGATCTCCTGCTGAGCCGCGACGACGCGGTGTACTGGCCAACTCACGGTCCGTGCATCGATGAACCCAAGGTTCACGTCCAGGCGTTCATTGCGCACCGACAGGAGCGTGAGGCACAGATCCTCGACTGCGTCGGTCGTGGCGTACATGTCATCAAGGAGATGGTTCCGATCATGTACGTCGATACGCCCGAATTTATGTATCCGGCAGCGGCGCGCAGCGTGCTGGCCGCGGTGGAAGGCATGGTTGGTCGTGGCGATCTGGTCACCGACACAGGGGTCGGCCTCGACAGCGAATATCGACTGAAGTAACGCCCGCTAGTTCGCCGCTATCCCGGGCTCGATGGGCTCCCCGCCCTTTGCACGGCCGCGCAGTGCGGTGCCAGTTACCACCACCGGAAGCTGGACCATGATTGCAACCCCTGAATCGTCTGCCAGATTGATCGCGCGCACGACGCCACCGTGGTGTTCTGCAATGATCCGCACCACGTACAGCCCTAATCCGAAGTGCAGCTGGTTCTGCGGGCCGCGGTGGCTGACCATGGAATCGAACAGCGATTTTTCAGCGTTGACCGGCAACACCTGACCACGGTTAGCGACACAGATCTGCAGGTGATCGCGATAGCCGTCGAGCTGAATGGAAATCGGGCTGTTTGCGCGATGGAAGTCGATGGCGTTGTCGACAATCTTGTCCAGGAGTTGCTCTATGCGGAAATCGGAAACCTCGCTGTACACGGCGCGGGCGGGACCGTGGAACACAAATTCGCAGTCCGGGTGCGTGATGCGGCAGTTGGCGACATAGTTTTCCAGCAGCTCGGTGATATCTACCACCTCGAGTTCTTCGGCCTCCAGGGACTCCTCTAGATTTGCAGCATCCGCCAGGTTCTGCACGATGGAGCCGATGCGATTCACTCCGCGTTTGGCGCTTTCCAGATACTTGCTGTTTTGGATCTCTGGATTTTCCTCGGCAAGGTTCTGCAGCGATGTGCTGAGTGTGTTGAGCGGATTGTTGATCTCGTGACGCAACGTGCGCGGCATATTTTCCAGAAAGTTGTTGTGCTGGTGAAGCTTGCCGAGCATGTTCGACACGCTGCGGGCAAGGTCGCCAATTTCATCACCCGCTGTCATTTCGTTGTGCAGTTCGCTGACCCGCAGGCGACCGTGCTGGTCAATGGCGGCGCTGGTTTCTCGGCGCAGGTTGCGAATCCGCCAGGCCAGCCTTCCAGCAAACGCCAGCAACGCAATGAACACCGCGAACAGGCTCGCTATTGAGAGCAGAATTACCCGCTCGAGCGTAGAGCGTTGAAACGACAGGATGTCATCGATGTTCTGCTCTACGACCACGGTGCCGATTACCGCACCGCGAGAGACGATGGGATGGGCGGCAATGATGATCTCGTGATCTTCGTTCAACGATCGCCGCAGCGCGATAGGGTCTCCGCTGAGCGATGCCGTGATCGCCGCATCGGCGGTTCCTTCTGAATCTTCCGGGCGGCTGCGGACCGGCTCGTAGTCTTCGCCAGTGGTGAGCCGGTGTAACAACGGTCGCACTTCTTCAAATACCTTGCGCAACAACTCAAAACTCGGACTCGCCGCCGGTTCTGTGTCCGGGGACTGTTGAGTGCCGGTCTCTGCTCGAACCCGTTGCTGGGCGTCGATGACCATGATGCGTGCGCCCGAGTACCCCAGGCCCTGGATGATGTTGAGCAGTTCAGGAGAGCGCAGCACCACCAGGTTGAAGCTTTCCTTTCCAGCCGTGGGCAGGGTCTGGGTGTAGTTGACCACCTCGCGGGTATCGGGATCGTCTACATCGATATAGGCCAGACCGAAAAAGCGCGATGAACCCAGCAGCTGAAGTGGCAGTCGGAACTCGATCTGCATGCCGTCGTCGAGGGGTTCCATGAAACCCTGCACCGCTGTTGTCGGGTTTCCGGTTTCAGCAAACTGCCAGTCGGCGTCCATCTCATAAGCGGTAACGACCCCGGGCCCTGGCAGAGACAGCATGATCCGGCCGTCTTCACCGTCGGCGCGGATGAAGCTCAGCCGGACGTGGTCAGCATTGTCCAGACGCAGGTACTGCGGGTTGCGGTATACAAGGTCGAAGTC
>JAYGEV010000282.1:0-7164 GCA_046582225.1 Pseudomonadales bacterium | reverse complement strand
TATTCCGGTCGGTCCCGGGCGCGGTTCCGGGGCTGGATCGTTGGTTGCCTACTCACTGCGTATTACCGATCTGGACCCGCTCGCCCACGAACTGCTGTTTGAACGTCTGCTCAATCCCGAGCGGGTCTCCATGCCGGATTTCGACATCGATTTCTGCATGGAAGGTCGCGACCGGGTCATCAACCACGTCTCGGAGCGTTATGGCCACAATGCGGTCAGTCAGATCATCACGTTCGGAACGATGGCTGCTAAAGCCGTCGTGCGTGATGTCGCTCGGGTTCAGGGAAAACCCTACGGTTTGGCGGACAAACTTTCCAAGCTCATCCCATTCGAGGTCGGAATGACGCTGGAGAAGGCCGTGAGCCAGACCGGAGAGCTTGCCCAGTTCATTGCCGAAAACGACGAGGTCGGCGAGATCATGGACATGGCGTACAAGCTCGAAGGGATTGTGCGTGGCGTCGGCCGGCATGCCGGAGGCGTGGTCATTGCGCCCTCCGCGCTCACGGATTTCGTTCCGTTGTATGTGGATGATCAGGGCGGCGGGTTGATCTCGCAGTTCGACAAAGATGACGTTGAAAGCGTTGGTCTGGTCAAGTTCGATTTTCTTGGACTGAAAACGCTCACAGTTATCGATTGGGCCGTGAAAGCCATCAACGCGGAGCGCAGCGCGGACGAAGATCCGCTGAAAATCGATCACCTTCCCCTGGACGACCCCGAAACGTTCGAATTCCTGCGAAGCGCGGAAACCACTGGAATATTTCAGTTGGAATCGCGCGGTATGAAGGATCTGATTCGGCGCCTGCAACCGGATACGCTGGAAGATATCATTGCGTTGGTCGCCTTGTTTCGTCCAGGCCCGTTGCAGTCGGGTGCCGTTGATGACTACATCGACCGAAAACACGGACGTGCGCCCGTTGACTACCCACACCCCGATCTCGGATCCGTGCTCCAACATACCTACGGCGTCATGCTTTACCAGGAACACGTGATGCAGACCGCCCAGGTGCTGGCGGGGTTCAGCCTCGGTCAGGCTGACCTGCTGCGTCGTGCCATGGGCAAGAAAAAGCCCGAGGAGATGGCCAAGGTCCGCGAGCAGTTCGTTGACGGCGCGGTCGAACGTGGGGTCGATAATGCGCTGAGCGAGCAGATATTCGATCTGATGGAGAAGTTCTCAGGCTATGCGTTCAACAAATCTCACAGCGCGACCTACGCGCTGGTGTCATTCCAGACCGCGTGGTTGAAGACCCATTACCCCGCGCAGTTCATGGCCGCGACCCTTTCCGCAGACATGCAGAACACCGATAAGGTGGTGACGCTGGTCGATGAGGTGCGGCGCATGGGATTGCCGCTTGGGCCACCCAGTGTGAATCACAGCCGGTTTCGATTTTCGGCCCGTGACGGCAGCGTCGTCTATGGTCTGGGCGCGGTCCGAGGTGTCGGTGAGGGACCCGTGGCTGCGCTTGCGGCAGCGCGCGAGGCCGGCGGGCCGTTTGTCAGCCTCGCGGATTTCTGTCGCCGGGTAGATGCGAAAAAGGCGAATCGTCGAGTCGTCGAGGCGCTCATTCGCGCGGGCGCCATGGACGACTGTGGTGATGCCGGCTCGGATGACGAACATGCAGAAATCGACCAGGTGCGCGCCTGTCTGATGGCGGGACTGAGTGACGCGTTACAGGGAGCGGGGCAGGCCGCACGGGATAGTGCGCTGGGAATGTCTGATATGTTTGGCGGCATCGAAGAAGCGGGGCAGGGCAGTCGTCAGGAGTCGGTTCCCAGGCTTGAAAAGAGCGCCCGGCTGGAAGGCGAAAAGGAAGCCCTTGGCTTGTATCTTACCGGTCATCCCATTGAGGACTACTTCGACGAGATTCAACAGTTGTGCCGTTGCAACATTGCCGGTCTGAAGGCGGACAACCGCACACAGACCTTAGCCGGGCTGGTGGTGTCGTCGCGCACGATGCGGAGTCGGCGCGGAGACCCGATGGGATTCATCGTCGTCGATGACCGTAGTGGACGCATTGAGATATCGCTGTTCTCGGAAGTCTACGAAACGGAGAAAACCAAGATCGCCAAAGACGCGGTGCTGGTCCTCGAAGGTGAGGTGGCGCCCGATGACTTCACCGGCGCATTGAAGATGCGTGCACAGCGCGTGCATACCATCGTCGAAGCGCGCCGTCGTTTCGGCTGCGGGCTGGTTATCGACTGCGGCGAGGGAGCCGTTCCGGATGACTTTTCCGACCGGCTGCGCGGATGTCTTGAGCCTCATCGAGAACCGAGAGGTGGTTGTGAAGTTTCGGTGAACTGCCAGATCGCAAACGATGATGGGCCCGCCGCGCGTGGCCGTATCGTTCTTGGTTCGCAATGGCATGTGAATCCGAGCGATGATCTGCTGCGGGCACTGCGATCACAATTCGGCAGCGAGCGCGTTAGTCTCGACTATTCCAAGCTGGCCGCAAGGCCGGTCGCCAATGCCGCCTCCGACGCTGGGCGTTGACGATGGCTGATTCGGACGTGAACGCCGTTCCCGGCGCTATTGCCGTTCCCGGCACTATTGCCGTTCCCGGCACTATTGCCGCAACCCTGGACGCCCATGTCGAACGCGCCGCTACCGTGCTGTACGTCGGTTACAGCGGCGGGCTGGATTCCACCGTTTTGCTTCACGCAGTCAATCGGTTGTACCCAGGGCGGGTGGTGGCACTGCACGTGAACCATGGTCTGCATGCCGATGCCGGGCTGTGGCAGCGTCACTGTGCTGAGGTGTGTAGAGACTGGCACATCGAGTTGCGAAGCCGTGAGGTATCGATTCCGGGTGGAAACGTCGAGGCCGCGGCGCGCGAGGCAAGGTATGGTTTTTTCGAGGAGGAGCTCGGGGTGGCCGATGTTCTTTTGCTCGCTCACCATCAGGACGATCAGGCTGAAACGGTGTTGTTGCGCATCGCCCAGGGTCGGGGTTTGATCGGCATGCCCGGGCAGCGCTCGCTGCGCAATGGCCAGCTGTTGCGTCCGTTGCTAAAGCTGCCGCGGGCCGAACTTGAACGATACGCCAGCAGTTGGCAGTTGAATTGGGTCGAAGACCCCTCCAATGCCGATATTGGATTCGATCGTAACTACCTTAGAGCGCGCGTACTGCCGGCGTTGCGCGAGCGTTGGCCGGATATTGGCGGCGCGCTCGAAGAGATTCTCGCCCAGCGCCGAAGCATTGATGCGATCCTGCTCGACGACCTGCAGCCGGAGAATGCGTCCATTGAGATCGACGGGCTGCGTGGCAAAACAACTGCCGCCACCGTTGAGCGCCTGCGGGTCTGGTTGCGCGCCCGGCATGCGGTGGCGCCGTCCGGGCGAGCTCTGGCAAGCTTTGTAGCTCAGCTCGATGCGCCAACGGACCGGCAGCCAGCACTTGTGCTCAACGTCGGCTCGCTGCGCAGATATCGCGGTCGGGTTCATCATGTGCCTGACCCCCCGCGGCTTGAGGTGAATTATCTGATGGAGCTTCCGGGCGCTCTGTCACTTCCCCACGGCGTGCTGGAAGTTACCCGCGGCCACGAATCAGGGTTTTCGCCCACCGGAAAAGTATCCGTGGTGTTTCGTCGCGATCGAGCCGAGTACAACGACAGATTGCAGATCCGCGGCCATCGGCGCGAGCTCAAGAAGTTGTGGCAGAGCGCTGAGGTTCCGCCGTGGGAACGCGAATGTTATCCGCTGCTGATGGACGGTGCTGGAATCGTTGCGGTTCCCGGCGTCGGGTACCGGGACGTCGACCCGGAAAAGCAGTTACAGGTCTGGCAGGCGAACTGGCAGCCACACGTTCATTGAGGTTAGCGGGTCCTTTTGATATCGTGCTCTCCCATCTTGGGTTCGCGTCAATACTGGCGTGAATCTCCCCGTATCAAGATGGTGTAGATGACCCGATTCATATTCGTTACCGGCGGTGTGGTGTCCTCATTGGGCAAAGGCATCGTATCTTCTTCCCTGGCCAGCTTGCTGGAAGCCAGGCGCCTGAGCGTCAACGTTCTGAAGATGGACCCGTACATCAACGTGGATCCTGGGACCATGAGTCCGTTTCAGCATGGAGAAGTTTTTGTCACCGCTGACGGTGCGGAAACGGATCTCGATCTGGGGAACTACGAACGTTTCACCCGGGCGCGAATGTCCAGAGAAAATAACTTCACCACTGGCAGCATTTATGCCGAGGTGTTGCGCCGGGAACGTCGCGGCGATTATCTCGGCGCAACCGTCCAGGTCATTCCGCACATCACCGACGAGATCAAGCAACGCATCAAATCCGTAGGCGAAGGCTACGAGGTGCTGATCGTCGAATGTGGCGGTACGGTCGGCGACATCGAGTCTCAGCCGTTTCTGGAAGCCATTCGGCAGATGCGAATGGAGGTAGGGAGTACCCACGCGTTGTTCATTCATCTGGTGCTGGTGCCCTACGTAGCATCCGCCGGGGAGATCAAGACCAAACCCAGCCAGCATTCGGTCAAGGAGCTTCGTTCCATCGGCCTGCAGCCGGACGTGCTGGTCTGTCGGTCGGATCGTCCGTTGCCCGCATCCGCGGCCAGCAAGATTGCGCTGTTCACCAACGTCGAAGAACGCGCGGTGATCTCCAACCAGGACATGAAGAGCATCTACGAGGTCCCCCAGGCGCTGCACGACGAGGGCATCGACGACATCGTGATTGAGAAGATGGGCCTGGACTGCCCACCGGCAAACCTCGAGGAGTGGAATTGGGTGGTGCACGCTCAGCAACACCCCGACAAAAGCGTGCGGATCGCGATTGTGGGTAAGTATCTTGAGTTGCTCGATGCGTACCGATCCTTGATAGAAGCGATCACTCATGCGGGTATTCATACCGGCACACGGGTCGATATTGACTTCATCGATGCTGAGGATATCGAGCGCAACGGTACCCGGGTGCTCGACGCGGTCAGTGCGATACTGGTGCCCGGCGGATTCGGCCAGCGAGGCTTCGAAGGCAAGATCGCCGCTGCGCGCTATGCACGGGAAAACCAGGTTCCGTATTTCGGTATCTGCTATGGGCTGCATGCGGCGGTGATCGACTTTGCGCGCGAAGTTTGCGGCTATCAAAGCGCGCACTCCACGGAGATCGATGCAGCAACGCCGGACCCGGTTATCGGCTTGATCACTGAGTGGCTCGATGCCGAAGGCAACGTCGAAGTACGCAGCGAAGGCGACGACCTCGGCGGAAGTATGCGGCTTGGCGAACAGGTGTGCGTGTTAAACCAGGGAAGTACTGCGCAACGGCTATACCAGGCGCAGACCGTAAAAGAACGCCACCGTCATCGTTATGAAGTGAACAATCGCTACATCGATGAGTTTGAATCTAAAGGGCTGGTGGTTTCGGGTCGTTCCGAAGACGGCGAACTGGTGGAAATGCTCGAATTAGCGGGTCATCCCTGGTTTGTCGCCTGCCAGTTTCACCCGGAATTTACCTCGACCCCGCGCGATGGGCATCCGTTGTTTACCGGCTTTGTCGAAGCGGCCAATGAACGGGCAGAAATGGCTCCTGTGCTCAAAGACGGTACGACGGACTAGCAACCAATAGGACGCCGGATGCACCTTTGTGATTTCGAGGTAGGCATCGACAAGCCGCTGTTTCTCATTGCGGGTCCGTGCGTCATTGAGTCCGAGACCCTGGCTATGGAGGTTGCCGGCGCTCTCAAGGAGATCACGCAGGAGCTGCAGATTCCGTTCATCTTCAAAAGCTCCTTCGACAAAGCCAACCGTTCGTCCCACGAGAGTTTTCGTGGACCCGGTCTTCACAGCGGTCTCAAAGTGCTCGAGCGGATCAGACGCGAACTCGGGGTTCCCGTGCTCACCGACGTGCACGAGGATACGCCCCTGGACGAGGTCGCAGCGGTCGTGTCGGTGCTGCAGACCCCGGCATTTCTTTGCCGCCAGACGAATTTCATCGTCAATGTCTGCAGCCAGGGATTGCCGGTGAACATAAAGAAAGGTCAGTTTCTCGCGCCGGCAGACATGCTTCATGTGGTCGCCAAAGCCCGCACGACCGGAAATGAGCAGATCATGGTGTGCGAGCGCGGCGCGAGCTTCGGCTACAACAATCTCGTCTCTGACATGCGTGGACTTGCGATCATGCGCGACACGGACTGTCCGGTGATATTCGATGCGACCCACTCCGTGCAGATGCCTGGCGGTCTGGGAGCCGCGTCTGGCGGGCAGCGCGAAATGGTGCCGGTGCTGGCGCGCGCTGCGGTAGCTGCGGGGATCTCGGGCTTGTTTATGGAAACCCACCCGGATCCGGCAAAGGCACTTTCCGACGGACCTAACTCCTGGCCGCTGGACCAGATGCAGCCATTGCTCGAGCAGTTGATCGAACTCGACCGGGTTACCAAGTCGCGTCCATTTCTAGAGGATCACGCAGGTTAGCGGTCCATCAGGCAGCGCAGGGAGAGTTTGACGATGAGCAGGATTGCTTCGGTGCGGGGGCGCGAGGTGTTGGATTCTCGCGGAAATCCGACCGTGGAAGCAGATGTGATTACCGAACAGGGAGCCATGGGTAGCGCCTGCGCGCCCTCGGGTGCGTCCACCGGATCTCGCGAAGCCCTGGAGCTTCGCGACGGAGATGCAAAACGCTACCTTGGCAAGGGCGTACTGCAGGCGGTTGCAGGTGTGAATGGCGAGATCGCAGATGCGGTAAAGGGCCTTGACGCGCAGGATCAGACAACGCTCGATGCACGCCTGTGTGAGCTGGATGGCACGGACAACAAGGGGCGCCTGGGCGCGAACGCGTTGCTGGCGGTCTCGCTGGCGGCCGCCAAAGCCGCGGCTAATGCAAACGGCCAGCCGCTGTTCCAGCACATCAACACCCTCATGAACGGGGTGGCGATGCGCATGCCGGTGCCAATGATGAACATTGTCAACGGCGGCGAGCATGCAGACAACAACATCGATATTCAGGAGTTCATGATTCAACCCGTCTCCATGGAATCGTTTCGAGAAGCGCTGCGGTGCGGCGTAGAGGTCTTTCACAGCCTTGGCAATGTCCTCAAGTCGCGCGGGTTAGCGACAGCCGTGGGAGATGAAGGCGGTTTTGCACCAGATCTTGGATCCAATGCTGATGCGCTTGCGCTGATCGCAGAAGCCGTGGACATCGCGGGCTACGAGCTGGGCAGGGACGTGACGCTT
>JAYGEV010000222.1:0-2340 GCA_046582225.1 Pseudomonadales bacterium | reverse complement strand
AACGGGCCATTTTGGAACATCCCAGCCACCCTTTTTGGCTGCTTTGTTGAACCAGCCGTTGCGCCACTCGTTGTAGTCGCTCCCGGCCGGATAAGCGTTGTCGGCAAAGAACGCGCGGACGTCTTCGCGGAACGACAGGTCTTCGCTGGAGAGTTCAATGTCCATGACAACATCCTGAGCAAAAAGCCGCCGAAGCTTACCGAAAAATGGAACTGCCACGCCAGCCCTATGGATGCTCGATGTATATCGTTTGCTGTGGCGAGGGGGAATGCGGTAAAAAGTCGGTTGACGAGGTACCGGTTCAAGTCGCCGATCCGGGTGGGATCGGTTTGATAAAGGGGGAAACATGGGATTCGAGACGTTGCTCTTCGAGGTAGCCAACGGAGTTGGCACGATTACCATTAATCGCCCGGACGCGGCTAACGCCATGAGTCCGCAATGCGCTCGGGAGTTTTCCGAGGTGGCAATCCTGTGCGACGACGATCCCCAGGTACGAGCGGTGGTGCTGACCGGGGCCGGCAAGATGTTCTGCGCGGGCGGCGATCTTGGCGCATTTGTCAGCGCGGGGTCGGGTGCCAAAAGCCTGTTGAAGCAGATGGCGGGAGACCTGCATATGGGCTTGTCGCGATTGGCCAGAATGACAGCACCGGTGATCGCGGCGGTCAACGGAACGGCCGCAGGAGCGGGCTTCAGTCTGGTGATGGCTGCGGATCTCGCAATCGCCGCTGAGCGCGCGGTGTTTACGATGGCGTACACCAATGCCGGTCTGTCCCCTGATGGCAGCTCCACGTTTTACATGCCCAGGAAGATCGGTGACCGCCGCGCGCGAGAACTGATGCTCACCAATCGCGTGCTAAAGGCGCCCGAAGCGCTTGAGTGGGGGATCGTCAATCGGGTGGTTGCTGATGATGAGGTCGTTTCCCAGGCGACTCAGCTCGCTGAAAAATTCGCTTCCGGGCCAACGCTCGCTTTCGGCGCTGTTAAATCGCTGTTGAACGGCAGCTTTGATCAGACCCTGGAGTCCCAGATGGAGCTGGAAGCGCGGGCCATCGCTGATCTGGTGGTGACCGAAGACGGTCAGGAAGGTATCAGGGCATTTGTGGATAAACGCAAACCGGAATTTAAAGGGAGGTAGCCAACATGATCCACGCTCGGGAACACGAAAAGAAAACCGTCGAGGTTCTTGGCAAACGGATGGCGTATGTTGAGATGGGATCGGGCGATCCTATTGTGTTTCAGCACGGCAATCCGACCTCATCGTATCTGTGGCGCAACATCATGCCGCATCTCGCAGACCAGGGTCGCTGCATCGCGCTGGACCTGATCGGGATGGGAGATTCACAGAAGCTCGATAATTCCGGACCTGAACGCTACACCTACGTGGAGCATCGGCGCTACTTCGACGCCGCACTGGAAGCGTTGGGGATTACCGAGAACGTTACCCTGGTGATCCATGACTGGGGCTCGGCGCTCGGATTCGACTGGGCCAGTCGCCACCGCGATTCGGTCAAAGGCATCTGTTATATGGAAGCGATCGTGCGGCCGCTGACGTGGGAAGAGTTTCCTGCGAGTGCGGCAGATGTTTTCAGGGGTTTCCGTTCCCCGGCCGGCGAACAGATGGTGCTGGAAAATAACGTATTTGTTGAGGCGGTGTTGCCGGGCTCGATACTGCGGGATCTCACCCCCGAGGAGATGACTGTTTATCGCCGACCCTTTAACGAGCCCGGAGAAGACCGCCGGCCTACATTGACCTGGCCACGGCAGATTCCGCTCGATGGTGAACCTGAAGATGTCGTGGCGATTGTCGCCGGCTACTCCGACTGGCTCAGCGGTTGCGATTTGCCGAAACTGTTCGTGAACGCCGACCCCGGCGCTCTCCTCACCGGCGAAGTCCGCGAGTTCTGCAGGAGTTGGTTGAACCAGACCGAGGTGACGGTCAGCGGTAGTCACTTCATTCAGGAGGACTCGCCGGACCAAATCGGCGCGGCGCTATGCGACTGGTATGGAGCACTTTAGCGGACCCGTGGATTCGCGGATTTGCGGATTCGCGGACGGAGTCCGCTCCTACGGGTCGTTCGGCGTGTTATCGCAAAGCCGAGGACAATTACTGCCAGGCCTACCACCGATGTGAGGTGAATCTGCTCGCCAAGCACCTCACTGATCAGCATCAACGAGACGAATGGCGATATGAAGATGAGCTGGCCGATGCGCGCCGCATGATTGGTGAGTCGCAGCGCCCGTTGCCACAGGAGAAAGGTCACGCCCATCTCGATCAGCCCGACCCACGAGCCGAAGATCAGAGCTTCGATGCGCAGCCCAGGCAGCCCCGGGCCAGTCAGG
>JAYGEV010000188.1:0-1935 GCA_046582225.1 Pseudomonadales bacterium | reverse complement strand
ACGCCGGTGTTCGATGGCGCTTCGGAAAGCGAAATCAAGAAGATGCTCGAGCTGGCCGATTTGCCCCCCGGTGGCCAGACAACGCTCTGGGACGGTCGTACCGGCAACCAGTTCGATCGGCCGGTGACGCTGGGCTATATGTACATGCTCAAGCTAAATCATCTGGTTGACGACAAGATGCATGCACGGTCTACCGGTTCATATAGCCTCGTAACCCAGCAGCCGCTCGGCGGAAAGGCGCAGTTTGGTGGCCAGAGATTCGGCGAAATGGAGGTTTGGGCGCTTGAGGCGTATGGCGCGGCCTATACGCTGCAGGAAATGCTTACGGTCAAATCCGACGATGTGAGCGGCCGAACCAAGATGTACAAGAACATCGTGGACGGCGATTTCCGTATGGAGCCGGGCATGCCGGAGTCGTTCAACGTGTTGATCAAAGAAATCCGATCGCTCGGCATCGACATCGAGCTGGAGGCCGAATGATGACGCTTCCCTGCGCCGCCCGCGAACCGCAATTTGGCGAATTGCGTAGCTTGAGTCGCATTGCCTCGCAATGCCGATTACTCAAATCCGAGTTGGAGGACAGAACTTGAAAGATCTACTTAATCTGTTGAAGTCCCAGAGCAACGTTGACGAATTCGATGCGCTGCGAATTGGGCTTGCTTCTCCGGAGATGATTCGTTCCTGGTCGTTCGGTGAGGTCAAGAAGCCGGAGACGATCAATTATCGAACCTTTAAGCCGGAACGGGACGGACTGTTCTGCGCTCGCATCTTCGGGCCGATAAAGGATTACGAGTGTCTGTGCGGCAAGTACAAGCGACTTAAGCATCGTGGGGTGATCTGCGAGAAGTGCGGTGTGGAAGTTACGCTGACCAAGGTCCGGCGCGAGCGAATGGGACACATCGAGCTGGCAAGCCCGGTGGCGCATATCTGGTTCTTGAAGTCGTTGCCTTCGCGCATCGGCCTGTTGCTGGACATGACCCTCAGAGACATCGAGCGAGTGCTGTATTTTGAATCCTACGTAGTGGTCGATCCGATGATCACGGATCTCGAAACCGGTCAGCTGCTGACAGATGAGGATTACTATCAGAAGCTCGAAGAGTTTGGTGACGAGTTCGATGCCCGGATGGGTGCGGAAGCCATTCAATCTTTGCTCCTTGCTCTGGATCTCGATAGTGAAATCGCACGGCTGCGCGAAGAGATACCGGCCACCAACAGCGAAACCAAGATCAAGAAACTCTCGAAGCGGCTGAAGCTGATGGAAGCCTTTGTCAGCTCTGGCAACAAGCCGGAGTGGATGATCATGGTCGTTCTGCCGGTATTGCCGCCGGATCTGCGGCCGCTCGTGCCACTGGATGGTGGTCGCTTCGCCACGTCCGATCTGAACGATCTGTACCGTCGGGTCATCAATCGAAATAACCGCCTGAAGCGGCTGCTCGATCTGTCGGCACCGGACATCATTGTGCGCAACGAAAAACGTATGCTGCAGGAATCGGTGGACGCGTTGCTCGACAACGGCCGTCGCGGGCGTGCCATTACAGGCTCGAATAAGCGACCGTTGAAATCCCTGGCCGACATGATCAAAGGCAAACAGGGCCGCTTCCGCCAGAATTTGCTCGGCAAGCGGGTGGACTATTCGGGTCGGTCGGTGATCGTGGTGGGTCCGACCCTTCGGCTGCACCAGTGCGGCCTGCCAAAGAAAATGGCGCTTGAGCTGTTCAAGCCGTTCATCTTCGGCAAGCTGGAGGGCCGAGGCCTGGCGACGACTATCAAAGCCGCCAAAAAGATGGTCGAGCGCGAGACTCCTGAAGTCTGGGACATTCTGGCTGAAGTCATTCGTGAGCATCCGGTGCTGCTGAACCGGGCGCCGACGCTGCACCGCCTCGGTATTCAGGCGTTCCAGCCCGTGCTCATCGAAGGAAAAGCCATTCAGCTTCA
>JAYGEV010000203.1:0-12646 GCA_046582225.1 Pseudomonadales bacterium | reverse complement strand
GACACTTCTGCATCGGCTGGGACCGCTTCATCTACCGCGCGGGACTTGCCAAACTTGGTGAAGGAATGAAAAAACTCACAGAGTCACTTTGAGTTTCACGTGCAGGATCCTACTACCATCACGCTGTTCAGCCTGATACTGCTGCCGCTGATGCTCGTGGCCGCGATCGGCGTCCACCGATCGATGATCACCTTCACCAGTCCCAAGACGCCAAACTCGTTCGCCCCGACCGGAGAAGACGTATCGGCTTTTGCGGTGCGCCTGGCGCGGGTTCACGCCAATTGCTATGAGTTTCTGCCGTTTGCGCTGGCCACGATGGAACAGCCATTGATGGTAAGCCGGTTGAAGTGGATGAACCAGTAGATTTGCGTTGCATGGCGTTGAGTGCTTAGGATCTATCTTTCTCCGCTAAGGAGCAGACCATGCACGACTTACGTGTCGGCGTTTGTTACGACCTGCGCAACCCGCCAGACTCTGGAGTCCGCGACCAGTTCCTGTACCACGAGATTCTGGAACAGGCGCAGTGGCTCGACGGTATCGGCGCCGACCTGGTGTGGTTTACCGAGCATCATTTCGTCGACGACGGCTATCTTCCGAGCTGGGTTCCGGTAGCCGGCGCTATCGCCGCGGTCACCAACCACGTTCGGTTCGGTACCGACATTTGCCTGATGCCATTCAACCACCCCATCCGGCTGGCCGAAGATCTCGCGGTACTCGACAACCTTTCTGGTGGACGCATGGAACTCGGCGTGGGCATGGGCTATGCACCCCACGAGTTTCGCGGGTTTGGCTTGCCGGTAAGCCGCCGCGTATCACTGATGAACGAAGGTATCGAAGTGCTGCAGCGCTGCTTCAGCGGAGAACGTTTCAACTATCAGGGCAAGCGCTACCAGTTCGAAGACGTCGTTATTACCCCTGGCTACGTCCAGGATGGGGGGCCACCGCTGTGGATCGCCGCGATGTCCGAAGCAGGTGCGTTGCGGGCCGCGCACTACCAGACGCATTTTCTACCCCAGGGCCTGAAGCGACGCGCATTTGACCCGTGGCTGGCGGCACTCAGAACAGACGGCCGCAATCCCCAAGACCATCGGGTCGGCATCATTCGCAGCATTCTCGTGACGGACGACATCGATACCGACTGGCCGGTGGTGCGGGCAGCCGAACGCTACCGCATGGCCCTGTACCGGCGATTCTTCGAAGAAAGCGGTGAAGGATTCGGCGCCAGCGGCGAACCCATACCCCAGACCTGGATCGTTGGAGATGTCGACCATTGCGTTAGCGAATTGCAGGCGTTCATCGCGACGTTCGGAATCACCGATATCGTCACGATGGCGCTGCCGCCAGGATTACGATCGGATCAGATGGCACCCAGCCTGGAGCGTCTGTTTACTCAGGTTGTGCCGCGGCTGAAAACGGTCGTTTCCGAACAACATCGTGCTGCGGAGACGTCTGTGTGAAGATCCTTGTTGTCGGCGCAGGCATCGGCGGATCCACCCTGGCGTTGTCGTTGCAGAAGCTCGGCATCGACCATGTGTTGCTGGAGCAGGCGCCAGCCTTCTCCGAAGTGGGTGCCGGCATTCAACTAAGCCCAAACGGAGTGCGCGTGCTCGAGACGTTAGGCTTGAAACAGGCACTGAAAAGCTTCTGTACCGAGCCGGATTTCCACAAATACAGCGTTTGGGACACGGGCGAAACAATTCTGCGCACGCCGCTGATGCCGGGTGTTCGTGAAACGTACGGCTATGCGTACTATCACGGGTATCGGCCTGACCTGATCCAAGCCATGACCGACGCGCTGGACCCCGACCGGCTGAGGCTCGGGACCAGGGTGATTCGCGTCGGCCAGGACCAGGACACCGCATGGGTCGAATGCGAGGATGGGTCACGCATCCAGGGTGATGTGTTGATCGGCGCCGATGGTGTTCACTCTCTGGTTCGAGAACAGATATTCCGGCCCGATCCCCCCAGGGCATCGGGCTACGTCACCTGGCGCGGCGTAGTGGACGGCACCGCCATTGCGGATCTCGACATTCCGGTTTCCGCCCACGTCGATATGGGACCCCGATTATCCTTCGTCTACTACTACGTTTCCGGCGGCCGCCGCTTGAACTGGATAGCGCTGGGCCAGGCTAACGATCGTAAGCGTGAGTCGTGGTCCCAGACCGCGAGCAAGAGCGAAGTCATCGAGGCGTTCGATGGCTGGTACGACCGGCCCAGGCGGATCATCGAAGCTACCGCTCAACCGTTTGTGACCGCGCTGTTTGATCGCGACCCGCTGGATACCTGGGTGGCCGGTCGTATCGCGGTAATGGGCGACGCCGCCCATGCGATGTTGCCCTACCATGCCCAGGGCGCGGTGCAATCCATCGAGGATGCCTGGGTGCTGGCCCGAACGCTGGAACTGGGCGGCGCCGACCTTCCTGCGGCCCTGGAGCGCTTCGAATCTCTACGCTATCAGCGCGCAAACCTGCTGGTCCAGCAATCGCGCAACGCAGAGCGCTGGTATCACGTGGAAGACCCGGAAGAGGTTGCCGCTCGCAACCAGCGATTTCGCCGCAACAATGACCGCTTGGATGGCGGCTATTCTCCACAGCAGCACTGGCTATACAGTTACAATGCGGACGCGGCCGCCCAGGGCACTGACCATGAATGGCGTGCTCTGCCCACCTGGGCTTAACACGACACGAACCAATCGGAGTATTTCGATGATCGATCTGTCACAGGCCAGCGACGACAACGAGAAACTGGCCCTGATGATTCTGAAAGCCATGGAAGATGGGGATCTTTTAGAACAGATCCAGGGCCTGTGCAGCGACGAGTTCGTCTGGGCAAACAGCGGCTTGCCTACGCTGAATGGTAAAGCCGAAGTGTTTGCCAGCATGCGCAGCGGCGGCTTCGCTCAACACATCCCCATTCTGAAAGACATGACCTCATTCAGCGCCGAGGTGCTGCACATCGCCAGCAGCGGCAACGTGGTGTTCACCGAACGCGTGGATCATCACTGGGATGCCGATGGACGTGATTTGATGACACCGCATATCGCCGGCGTCATCGAAATCGAAAACGGCAAGATTACCGCGCTGCGCGATTTCTATGACACCGCGTGTTATCAGCAGCAACCAACCGCCCCGAATCCCGCACACGCGCTTCGAGCGACGTGAACACGGTGGTCGCAACCCAACTCAGCCCCACGATTCAAGAACTAAACCTCGAAAAGTACGTGCTGGAGTTGGAGGTCGACGGCCTGACGGTGGTACCCCCGGAGGTCCACGGCGTACCCATGGAGCGTTTCGACGCGATGGTGAACCTGCTGCTCACCCGCGCAGAAGAGATGGTCGGCTGTGCGTTCAGCCTGGACAAAGGACCGCGCTCGGATGTCGTGTTTCCGGCCGACGCGAATACGCTTGCAGCGATGTCCGGCGAGCACGGTGAGCCAAGCCAGTTTCTCATCCAGCGCCTGGCAAGCTATCACCGCGTGTTCCGCGATCTTGCGATTAACCCCATCGCCGTGGCGCTCATACGGCACATGGTGGGCGAGCGAGCGACCCGATTCAGCAGCCATAATTCGTTCGTAAAATGGCAGGGAGATTTCGGTTACGGCAAGGGTCTTGGGCTACATGCGGATCAGACCGCGATGCCGCTGCCCTGGGGTCGCCGAGCCTTGACCGCGAACGCCAACTGGTGCCTGACCGACTACACCCGGCAGGGCGGTGCATTTGCCTGGGTACCGGGTTCACACAAACAAGGCACCCGTCCGGTACAACCGCGTGCTTCCGAGCAGGCGGTCCCTGTAGAAGCGCCGAAAGGCTCCCTGCTGGTATTCCACGGCGCCACCTGGCACGGCGCATATCCGCGCCTCATTCCGGGCATGCGGCTGTCGATTGCAAACTACTATCGTCACGCAATGGTCACGTCCCAGGAAGACATCAAAGGATCTTTTGATCAGGCGTTGTCGGAGGATTGCGACGACCCGGCGCTGTTTCGAGCATTGGCGGGATTCGGTGACGAATTCCCCTACAGCGAACCAAACCAGCCGGTACCCAGCGCACTCCAATAGGTGCCCAGCAAGGCCATGTCAAACGCAGGAAGCCTGCGACTGCCTTTGTTCCAGCTCCGCCTTGATGGCTGATACCCTCGCGCGATTCAACCGATAGCCGAGAAACAGCAACAGACCGGAAAACGTAAAAACCGATGTCAGCGAACCCGCAACCAGACCCAGATTGAAGATCACGTCTGAATCCACAGAGCCTGGCTGCGCCTGGCGCGGAAACGCAATGAAATCCAACGCAATGCCGCCGAATACCCCACCCAGCGCACCGGTCGCTTTCAACGCAAAGGATCGCGCCGAATAGATAATGCCCTCCTGGCGTTCGCCGGTAATCAACTCCTGCTCATCGGCTATGTCGGCCAACATCGAGTTAATCATGATGAACACGATCGGCGCGGTCACTCCGCCCACGAATCCCGTGCTCATTACGAACCAGAATATCAATGGATCGCCATTTGCAGGCAGAAGATCGGTAAACAATCGAAGGCAGATAAATACGTTGCCGTTGAGAATTGCAACCGCCGCGCAGGTTATCAGGGTCATGCGTTTGTCGAGTATGCGGGTCAACACCGGCGCGAGTGTACATGCAATTGGCAGGCCGAGAAAAATGGCAACCGCGAACCAGCGCAGATCTTCGGTAGCCAGCTCCCAGAAATGCACACCCATGAACGTGTTGAATACCGCCTCTACTGAAACGACCATGGTCAAGAAAATCAGCCCAACAATAAGGCGTATATACGACCGGTTTCTGATCACCGAGATCATCTGTTTGAAAAAATCCCCGATCGATCCGGTGGATTCCGAATCCACCACATGCAGATAGGGGATCTCCTTCCAGGTCAGCCGCGCACAGATCAGAATGGTGGAAACCACGACAAACGCGGCAGCTATGGCGAACGGCGAGTACTGATCCGCCCGGTACATCCCATGACTGCCATCTTCGGGCGTGGCAAAAAAGTAGCTCATCGAAAAGAACCAGAAGCCAAACCCACCGAGATAGCCAAACACCGTGCTGTAGCCGAACACCCGGGTGCGGTCGACGTAGTCGTGGGCCATTTCTGCACCCAGCGCCAGATGTGGTACGTGATACAGCGTCAGAAACAACCGAACGGCAATGCTGGCGGCAAGCAACCAGCCGAAATAGAAGTAGTCTCCCATGCCATCGGGTGGATTGAACAACAGCGCCAGCGACAGCCCGAACGGGAACGCGGAAGCAATGATCTAGGGATGGCGACGACCCCAGCGACTCCGGGTACGGTCAGACAAATACCCCGCAACCGGATCTGAAAGCGCATCGAATAATGCCGCAATTCCGAGCGCGAGCGCGGTGAGCGTCGCAGATATTCCAATGATCTGGTTGTAGTAGAACAACACGAACGTGTTGAAGACCGTCGTCTTAACGCCTTCGGCCATCTGGCCGACGCCAAACCCGAGTTTCGAACTCAGGGCAGCTTGCGTACCCCGGAACTGCTCAAGGTCGTGCCACTCGCCATTCGCCTGGAGTAATCAGACGGCGTCGGGCGCTATGAAAACTTCCTCGCTGAAGTGACCGTGAAACTGATGCGGCACGTGGTGTTTCAGGTGCAGGCTGCAAACCTGGTCGGAAAGGCTGTCGGCCCGATAAATCTGCAGCTCACTCTTGTGTTTGTAGGCGTCGTAAACCACCTCCAGGACATAACCATCGTCTTCTTTTTCCGCAGTTGTCGACGGCGCGAACATCGGCTCGGACCCATAGTAACCAGGCGGCAGCGTAACCAGCGTTGAATCACCATCGAACGATACTTTTTGAATCGCGTTGAAGAAACTGTTGGCCCCGTTATCGATAGAGCAGGCGGTATAACACGCTTCGTGCTTCTCGCCGGTCTTGCGGGTATTAAAGGTCGGGAATTCTGACTCATGTTCGCTGACCTGAGCGAACCCAAATGCACCCGTGACCATGTTCAGCGTGTAGCGATTGTAAACGCCCCCACCAAAGCGGCCGTCGGGATTGAACACATCGGCCAGAGTCTTGTTGGCCTCGAAATTATCGGCGAACATGCCATCGACGACGATCTCGTCGCCCTGCTCGAAGGCGTTTCCAAAGTGAATGATGGCGCCCGGGTCGGTTTCGAAAGTCCGGACAGTCTCCAACGTGTCGAGGTCGATGACGACAACTCGCATCGGCTGCGACTGATCAAACGACACCTGGTCAGAGATCGTGTTTCTACCCAGCATCACGTTGAGCATGCCGCCAAACACGATCGAGTTTATGAAGAACACTCCGTAACGGTCCGTCAACGCGAAGTCATGACAGAACGGGAAGGTCGACAGCGGGATGTGACCTTTGTTGATCATCCTGCCCTGGGGGTTGATGCGATAGACGTTGATGCAGGGCTTCGGGCCACCCCAGCCGAAGCCTGAAATGCCGGCGCCAAAATTGATCAGGTCACCGGTTCGTTGGTGCACCTTGCCGTGGGCACTGAAGACATTGGCCTTGGTCAGCATGCCGTCATAATCAAACTCACCCAGCGTCTCCAGGGTACCCGGATCAAGCGCCCACGGCCGGCCTCCTTCGTTCAGTGCCAGCAGCTTACCGCCGTGATGGATGATGCTGGTGTTGGCTGGATTCGCCGGCATTTTCAGAAAGTTCGCCCGCAAACCGCCCGGAATCTGTGTACCAAAGCCTCGGTACAGAATCTTCTGGGCCTGGGTCTCTTCAAGATATTTCGGCGTTCTCACATAGCTGTTTTTGAAATGAACTTTTCCGTCGATGAAGCTGAATGCACACAACATGCCATCGCCATCGAACCAGTGGCCGTACGGGTTACCGCCGATCTTCTGGCGACCGGGGCCGTTGCGGAAGAATGTGCCTCTGAGATCCGAGGGGACTTCGCCCTCAAGGCTGTCGATCCAATACGAATACTCTTCGTCCAGGTTCTCGAGCCCACCATGACATGAGGGGGCTTCGTTCGAGCCCTCGGTTACGACATTCATATTGTGATTCCGGTCAGTTCAGGTTCAAAACGCAATTGATAAGAAGCATCCCACAGAGATTCACTGATACGCAAGTGAGCTACCAAGTGTCAACATTCGGCCGCTTCTTGTGGGTGCGGGCGGGAACCTGCGGCACCGAGCGCAACGCCGAGCTGATCCACGTGCGCGATTCTGCCGGATCGATTACCTCATCAAGCTCGTAGTGGGAGGCCATGTTCACTGCTTTACCGCGCAGATACATGTCAGCCACCATCTTCTCGTAGGTGTTTTTGCGCTCCTCGGGATCCTTGATCGCCTGCAACTCCTTGCGGTAGCCGAGCTTTACCGCGCCTTCCAGGCCCATGCCGCCAAATTCCCCGGTTGGCCAGGTGACGGTAAACAGCGGCGCCTTGAAGCTGCCGCCCGCCATGGCTTGCGCGCCAAGGCCGTAACCTTTGCGGATGACGATGGTCATCAACGGCACATCGATGTTGGCGCCGATAACGAACATGCGCCCGGCATGGCGCACCACGGCCGTCTTTTCTATTTCCGGGCCAACCATGATCCCGGGACAATCGCACAACGATAAGATCGGAACGTCGAACGCATCACAAAGCTGCATGAACCGAGCGCCTTTGTCGGCTCCGTCGGAGTCGATGGCACCTGACAGGTGGCCCGGGTTGTTCGCGATCACGCCCATGGGCACACCTTCTACCCGTATGAATGCGGTGATGATGCCCGGGCCCCAGTGCTCGCGAATCTCCAACACCGAATCTACGTCCGCGATGCCGGTGATGACCTCGCGCATGTCGTAGTAGCGCAGGCGATTTTCCGGGACGATGAAACGCAGCTTGCGTTGATCCGGAGCCTCCCACTGATCGATGCGACCCTGGAAGTAGGACAGGTACTTCCGGGCCACAGCCACCGCTTCTGCCTCATCATGCACGGCAATGTCGACCACGCCGTTGGATACCTGCACATCCATCGGCCCGACTTCTTCGGGTTTGAAGATGCCCAGACCCCCGCCTTCGATCATCGCCGGGCCTCCAATGCCGATGTTGGATCCTTCGGTGGCGATGATCACATCGCAGCAGGCCAGCAACACCGCATTGCCCGCGAAGCAGCGGCCGGTGGTGATGCCAACGATCGGAACGAGGCCCGACAATCGCGCAAAATACGTGAACGCCCAGCAATCCAGGCCCGCCACACCGGTGCCATCGGTGTCGCCAGGTCGGCCGCCACCACCCTCGGCGAACAGTACCGTCGGCAGTCGATAGTGCTCAGCGATCTCGAACAGGCGGTCCTTCTTGGCGTGATTTTTCATTCCCTGGGTACCGGCGAGCACCATGTAGTCGTAGGACATGATCATGGTTCGCGCGCGCTCGGCGCTGAACAGTTCACCATTCACCTGACCCAGCCCACACACCATTCCGTCGCCGGTGGTGTTCTCGATCAGATCCTCCATGCTGCGGCGTCGGCGCTGGGCAGCAACCACCACAGATCCGTACTCGACAAAGGTGCCCTCATCGCACAGATCTGCGACGTTCTCCCGCGCTGTGCGGTGGCCGGTCTTGCGCCGTTTCGCGACCGCGGTTGGCCGATTCTCGTCCAGACCGGCGGCCCTGCGGTCAAACACTTCGCGTAGATCGGGCCGCACATGATCGAGGTCCAGTTCTTCCTCATCGCCCTGTTGCGGGGCGGCGATATTCGCCTCTGCGAGGTAAATCAACGGGTGACCTTCAAACACAGTATCGCCCTGGCCAACGCCTAAACGTTCCACGATGCCACTGACTTCTGCGCTGACCACATGCTCCATTTTCATGGCTTCCATGACCAGCACCTGCATCCCGATGTACACCTCATCGCCAGGCGCGACCTCGTAACTCACGATCGTTCCCTGCATGGGCGCGTTGATGGACGTCGTTCCTTCGGCCAGCACCTCATCGACAACGCGCTCAACGGAGCCGACGGTCTGGGAAGCCGCGGCGGGAGTTACCGCACCCGCCTTGCCGTGATCCAGGACTGCCAGCGGGTCTACCGCGTCGATCTTGACGCCGGCGAGAGTCGGCTCCTCGACCTGATGATCGTTTCCACCGATATGTCCACCGATATGAAAAGTTCGATGTTCCCCCGGCGCGACAAGCTGCTCCACGTGCTCCTCGATAAAGCCGGTGTGTACATCGTTGTCGGCAAACTGAGCGTTGGAGAACAAATTTCGCAGCAACTCGAGGTTGGTCGCCACGCCCTCAATGCGAGTCTCACACAGCGCTCGATAAGCCTTGCGCACCGCATCGGGATAACTTGCCGAGCCGGAATGCACAATCAACTTTGCAAGCAGCGAGTCGAACGCCGGACTGGTCGTGTAGCCCGTGTAACCGTATGTGTCGACGCGCAAACCCGGTCCGGTCGGTATGTCGAATACCGTCAGCGTACCGCCCGCGGGCCGGGTGCTGCCGTCGCTGAGCATAGTCTCCATGTTGATCCGCGCCTGGATCGCATAGCCGCGCGGGTTCGGCACGCTGCCCTGCTCCAGACCCAGTTCTGCCAGGCTCTTGCCGGACGCAACCTGCAGTTGTGCGACCACAAGGTCGACACCGGTTACCGCCTCTGTAACCGTATGTTCCACCTGCAATCGGGCGTTGGCCTCGATAAACGCAGTGCGCTCACCAGCCACCATGAACTCGATGGTTCCCAACCCGCGATAGTTGACTGCCTCAGCCAACCTGACCGCCGCGGCGGTCAACGCGTCACGCAAATCAGCAGTCACGCTCGGGCTCGGAGCAAGCTCGACGATTTTCTGGTGGCGGCGCTGAATGCTGCACTCACGCTCCCACAGATGGCTCACCGCACCGCTGCCATCACCGAGAATCTGCACCTCGATGTGTCGAGCCCCGGACAGGTACTCCTCAACGTAAACGCGCGGGTCCGCGAACGCGAGCTGCGCTTCCGAGGTGCAGCGCTGGTACGCCTGGTCAAGCTCTGCAGCGCTGGCTACAACGCGCATGCCGCGCCCACCCCCGCCCGAGACCGCCTTGATGACCATGTCGGTCGCATCCGGCAGCGAAGCGAAGAATGCGCGCGCATCCTCCAGGGAAACCGCCTCGGAACTACCTGCGAGCACCCCAACATCACATTCGGCGGCCAGTCGTCGCGCTGCGACCTTGTCACCCAGCAGCGCCAGCGTCTCGGCCGTGGGGCCGACAAAGTTGATGTTGGCCTGCGCCAGCTGCGCGGCGAAATCAGAATTCTCACTGAGGAATCCGTAACCTGGATGCAGCGCATCGCACCGATTGTCAACCGCAACACGGACCAGCTGGTCAATGTCGAGGTACGCCCGGGCACCTCGACCCTGCAGCAGGACGGCTTCATCGGCTTTGCTGCGATGCAGCGAGTTGGCGTCTTCCTCGGAATACACCGCTACGGTCGTGATACCCAGTTCAGCAGCCGCCCGGGCAACGCGAATCGCAACTTCGCCTCGATTCGCGATCAGTAATCTGTCCAAGGTTACGTTCCTCCAATCAGCGAGGGAATCAGCTAGCGAATCAGCTTGGACAAGGCCTTGAATTCATCGCTGCCGGCAACACGCAACCAATCGAAGACGATGGATTCGGTGGTGGTTCGCACCGCGCCGGCGGCCACGCATAGATCAATCCCAACATCACGATGATCGTCACGCCGCGAGCAGACACCGTCGATGGGGACGTAGACCTCAATACCCGCCTCCACAAGATCACGCACGGTCTGGTACACGCATACGTGCGCCTCCATGCCGATAACGATGGCCGTGCTGGCTTTGCAACCGCGCAGTTCCTCGGCAAACCCGGGGGCATCCCAGGCGCTGAAGCTCAACTTGTCGCGGGCCGAAACCTGCAGTGCTTCGAGCGTCGTGGCAATCTCCGCCACGGTTGGACCCAGGCCGCCGGGATATTGCTCGGTAGCCAGCACCGGTGAGGAAAACAACCCCGCAGCCCCGAGCAGAATCCGGCTGCTCCGCAGCAGATCCTGGTATCGATCCTCAGGCATCGCCGGAGCCAGGCGCTCCTGTACATCGATAACGATGACTGCGGTCGTTTCGGGGCGGAGCCGTTGTATCGTCATTCCGGGTCCGCCACCGTGCCGGACCATCCGCTCAAACCGTGACTAACGGTCATCCAGGCCCAGCTTCGCACGCTCTTTGTTCATGCGTTCGCCATCACTGCTCAGGCGTTCGCCAAGATCTTCTTCCTTGGCCACTCCTGCCATGTGCGCACCAGCGGTCTTGCCGTTATACATGATCTTTTTCACCGGCGTGATGGCCAGAACCGTACGCAGCGGCGAGTCGAGCAGATCGTAGAAGAACTTCTCACCGTCCGCATTGCCGGGATTCAGCTTCTGCGCCAGCGCGGTGTAGAACCAGCTCTTGGTTTCGTCGTCGTCGAAGAACTCGCCCGTGCCTTTGAAGGTAATCGCGCCGCCCGGCGCCTCCTCGGGTACGCCAGCGGGATACCCGGCGCTGCTCACGTTGACGGATACCCGATTGTCGCGTTTGATCGCCACCGTGCGGTGACGATGCAACGCGAAGGTGAGCCAGATCTTACCTTCGTGCCAGACGAATGCATGGGTCACGCCCACCGGCCAGCCATCCTTCGTGGCCCACATCAGCACGCACTCCACGGAAGTATTCATTAACGTGTCGATTTCATCGTCGGTAAACGGAAAGATCGAGACCATTTCATGGTCAACCATTGATATCCCCCTTTTCAGATCTTATTGATTTAGGCAACCGGGGCTTAGCATAGAGTATGCCGTCCGCGTTGCGAAACCGTATCTGCGCGTGTTGAATGATGCGATGGGCTTCCAGATGAAACCAACGACCGAACCGGGCGCACGGCTCATCGCCGCGGCCGAGGGCCTCATTGACGATTTTCGTCAGCGTGCCGGGCAGGCCGATCGCGATGCGACCGTGTGCGTCGCAAACTACCAGGACATGGCCGATTGCGGTGTGACGGCGGCCTTTGTGCCGCCGGAACTGGGTGGGCTCGGGCTCGAGTCTCTGCACGACTGGACGCTGGCCATCGCGACTCTGGCACGCGGCGACGCCTCCACCGCTATCGCAATAAACATGCACCTGGCAGTCAGCCGTGGCCTGACCGCCGCATACCGTGCGGCACGAACGCGGGGCACGTCGGCCGACGCCCTGGCCGGCCAGTTATCCGCAATTGCCGCAGGCAAGATGTTGATCTGCGCGACCGCCACGGAGCGTGGAACCGACAATCTGCACCCGCTCACCGAAGCGTCCCGGACCGAACAGGGTTGGAGCATCAACGGCACCAAGCTGTTCGTAACGATGTCGCCCATCGCCACACATATCGCAATGAATCTGCGCATGCGTACACCCGATGGCGATCATATCGGCACCACGATGATGCCCCTCGACACACCCGGCGTATTACCTCAAGACGATTGGGACGCGCTGGGGATGCGTGCCTCGGGCAGTCAGGCCATTCGATTTGAAGATGTGCAGTTGCCCGAGCCAGCCGTCCGCCGCCTGGGGCCCTGGGGTCGGTGGAGCGTGCCAGTGCTGATGAACCGCACGCTGGCCAATCTACCCCTGGTTGGCGCGTTTCTGGGCATTGCCGAGTACGCCTACGAACTTGCCATCGACGC
>JAYGEV010000582.1:0-10835 GCA_046582225.1 Pseudomonadales bacterium | reverse complement strand
AGGTGCCCCGCGCGCGGAATGCTCGATAGAACTCTTCGCGCAGGCCGCGATCTTCGGCATGTTGAATGATGGCCACATAGTTCATGCCGCTTACTACGAAGTGCCAGGGTCCGGCTTCCTCGGTAGCGATCTGAATACCATCTTCTTTCGCCGTGTCTAGGGCCAGTGACAGCACGGCGGCGGGTACGCCGGTCACGCGAGCGGGATTGCTTACCCGAATGCGAGAGCCTTTCTCTTCTTTCACCAGATTCGTCGAGAAATCGTTGCTGAGTTTTGAAAGCCGTTCCTGAATTTCCTGATAGCGCGCCTTGGCCTCACCCTCCAGGTGCACGCCCGATCTTTCCATTGCGCGTATCGATTCGGTGAGAATCCGCCGTCGGGATTGATTCAGGCCAGACCATTGATCACCGTCGCGAAGATCCAGCATGCCCTGGTAAACCGCGCGGCTCTGACTCATGCGATTGATAAGCGTGACGTATTCGGGTCGAACGGCATCGTAAGCAGCCTGCAATTCGTCGTCGTACTTCACGCTGAGCAGATGGGTAACAAGACCCACAACGCGGCCAAGCCTATGCTCAACCCGCTCCAGGGGTTCCATCAGTCCTTCCCAACTCGGTGTGTGGTTGGATTCGATATCGGCAAACGTCGCCTCTGCCTCAGCCAGCAGCAATCCAATTCCGGGTTCGACATGTGCCGCCTGGACACCTGACCAAACAGGCAGGTGGTTGATAGGCCCGTGTGAAGCCGTTTGTTCAAGAGCATTCAGGCTGGTGCGGCTGTCGTTCAGTTCCGTCGTTTCCGACACATGGTTCTCCTCTGGCTGGTCCTCACGCGAGCCCATTCTAATGATCACAAATTCCGGACGAGCATCTGGATCCAGCAGGCCCTGCTTCCAGAATCCGTACTTGTCCGCAAGAGCTTCGAACCCGCGCTGAAACTCGTCTTCGTCGGTCACCTGCTCGGCCCGCAATTCGTAGACCGAGTCACCGATCTTCAAACGCACGTCGGGATTGCGGGCAATGTTCCCGTTCCAGAACTTGGTACCGGGAAATTCGCTCGGCTGTTCATAGATTGAGGGCACATACAGTCGCCCGTCAGCCACTGCGACCACGGTGGTGACCGAGTGCGGTATGCCATACCAGGTGGCCGTTTCCACGAAGACCTCCTGATGAGAGTCGGTAAACGCCCAGTTCTGCGGCGTCGGCGCCAGCTCTCCGGTCAGCCACACGCCAGGCCGGCGATCCACAGGATCGCAAGCGACACACAACCCGAGCACGGCGACGACCAGCAGTCCTCTGAAGACGAACCCTGACCGCACAGGGGTCGGGCCATTTGGGTCAAAACAACGGCGCATCAAGCTACTGAAATTCCTTGGTCAATCTGATCTGCAGTGCCACGTCCGGAGTGGCGTCGGCGATCACGTCTTCGACGATCCCCACAGATAAGCGCAGGTTCTGCTCTATCCACGTATAGCTGCCACCTGCAATAAGCGCAAGCGAGTCGGAACCGAGCGCGTCCAGGCCGCTGTGGAAATAACTGCTCTGTGCATAGAGCTGCAGGTTGAAGCGCCAGCGCTCGCTCAGCCGCCACACGGTTCCTGCGCCCGCGAACCCGACGGTGCCACGCTGCAGCTGCTCAAGCACTTCGCCGTCGCCGAGCAGCATCACGCCTCCGTGTGCGAGCATCACCAACTCGCCTAACGGGAGGGCAATCTCCTTGCGGACAGCAAGATCTAAGAACAGATCCGTTGCTTCGCTGCCGCGCAGGTTACGCGCATCCCCGGTAGGAAGCTTCACGCCAGCCCGCAGCACCAGCGCCACCCCGGCGGCGGCGCCTCCCATCAGCCGGTACGCGGCTTGCAGCCGTACATCGCCGACTCCGCCGCCGGACGAATCGAGCACGAACTCGGTCACACCGTTGCGCGTGTAGTTGATAAACAGTTCGTTGTCTGGCCCGTCTCGGAAGCCATTAGGAAGCCCCCACAGGTCGTGCCATTTTTCGATGGCACCGTCGAAGATGCCACCGGTATACGCAACCCAAGGCAGTTCTACACTGAGCGTTAGCCGCTCGTTGACGCCAAACCCCAGCACCAGGTCGGTTATATAGGACTCGCCATCGAGCACCATCAACTCACCCGCAACCGAGTCGACGTCGGAAACCAAGTCGACGTCGGAATGGTTGATGACCGTGGTCGTCAGCGCGATGGAAGTTTCCCCCGGGTCCAGAACCGAGCCGTCGGCGAACCCAGGCAGCCCAAACACCCGGGCAAAGGGACTGTAGTTGCGAAGACCGAAAAACTCTTCGCTGGCGAATGCGACCGCCGGCGTCAGTATGCAAAATCCCGAAAAAACCCAGAGGGCGAATCTCAAGGTAACTCCGCCGGCGCGCATCAATCCTCGCGTTTCAGCGCCTTGACGAGATATCCACCGGAGCGCTCATCCAACTCCAGCTGCAACTGGCCACGGCTTTTCGCTTCTTCAAGCAGATCGCTGAACGAACGGAAACCGTAAAAACTTTCGTTGAATCCGGGGCGTCTGCGTTTGAGGGTTTGTTTGACCATGGAACCCCAGAGCCTCTCACGCTCACCGCGCTCTGCATAAAGAGCTTCGACGGTGTCCAACACCAGGCCGATGGCCTCATCGGTGCGATCCTCGTCCTGCTTTGGCGGCTCAACTTTTTTTGCTTCCCTAGTGTCGGCTTTGGTGTCGGTCCTGGTGTCACCCTTGGTGTCGGCTTTTTGCGCATTCGATGATTTCCTGGGCGCTCGTTTCTTCTGCCGCTTTTTGGAAGACTGCAGGTCGCGAACCAGATCATCATAGTAGATGAACTCATCGCAGTTGCTAATCAGCAGATCTGACGTCGAGTTTTTCACGCCGACGCCAATCACCGTCTTCGCATTTTCGCGAAGCTTGCTGACCAGCGGAGAAAAGTCTGAATCACCGCTGATGATCACGAAGGTGTCCATGTGTTCCTTGGTGTAGCAGAGATCCAGGGCATCCACCACCATCCGGATATCGGCCGAATTCTTACCGGATTGACGGGTGTGGGGAATTTCGATGAGCTCGAATGCCGCCTCGTGCATCGCGGGCTTGAACTCTTTGTAGCGCTCCCAGTCGCAATATGCCTTCTTCATGATGATGCTGCCCTTGAGCAGCAATCGTTCGAGCACCAGCTGGATGTCGAACTTTGCGTACTTGGCATCGCGCACCCCGAGGGCGACGTTCTCGAAATCGCAGAAAAGTGCCAGGTTCTTGTCTTCGTTGTCGTTCGCCATTTGCTCAGACGCGCAGTGATAAGACGCTACGGTAGCGGCGACGAAAGCGTCCGTCTACTAGAAGGCGGTCATTGTTGGCGTCGCGCAATGGCAAACGCTTCTTCGGGCGATCGCACGACCTTCTTGCGGGCGTAGAGGGCGAAATAGCCGAGCCCGGCGAGGAACCACAGCGCAACGCCGATAACGCCCGGCCGAAAATCCGGATTCGCGAAAAGAGCGACCAGCACAACCAGAGAAATCAGCAGCGCTATCCACGCCCCGGCATTGCCCAGTGGGCTGAGGTAGGGTCGAGGCATACTCGCGAAACGCCGTTTCAGCACCAGGTAGCTCACCATCTGCATCGCATAGGCAATGACCGCCCCGAACACGGCCATGTTCAGGATCACACCCCCGAAGGCGCCACTGTCGTCAGCGAAATGCAACACCAGCAGCACGCAGTACCCAACCAAAGCACCCAGGACGAGCGCCACATACGGTGTCTTGCGCACGCCGTGGGTCACCGACATCCAGGTCGGGAAATAGCCCGCCCGACTCAAGCTGTAAATGTTGCGACCATAGGCGTAAATGATTGCGTGAAAACTGGCGATCAATCCGGCCACAGCGATCAGGCCGAGCACTCTTCCGCTGGAGACTCCCAGCGTGGCTTTCAATCCATCCAGCAGCGGCTCCTCGGTCTGCGAACCGAAGTACGCGGCGCCACCGCCAATTCCGATGTTCAGGAAGGTAACCAGAATGCCGGTGATGATCAGCGTCACCAGGCCCCAGATCAGGCCTCTGGGCATGTCCCGTTTCACGTCTACGGACTCCTCGGCCGCCAGCGGCAACTGCTCAATGGCGAGATACAGCCAGATCGCAAATGGCAACGCCGCGCCAATGGCTCCCCAACCTCTGGGCAGGTACCGACTCTCACCCGGATCGGGTTCGATGTTCCACAGGTTTTCCCATTCAAACAATGGCAACGCGCTGACATAAAACACCGCCAGAATGGCAAGCGCTACCAGGGTGATGAGAACAACGAAGCGGAACGATGCCTCAACCCCGACCACGTTCAAACCAACGAACATCACGTACAACCCAAACCACCAGGCGGGTTGCACGGCATCCGGAGTCTGAAAAATGTTCTGCAGATAGGCAGCGGCGAAGTAGCACACCACTGCTGTCGTGATCACGTACTCCATGTTCTCGGCAAGACCCGTGATATAGCCGCCCCATGGACCCATCGCGGTACGCGCGAAAGAATACGCACCACCGGTGTGCGGCATCGCCGGCGACATCTCGGCGATGGAGAAACACAGCCCCACATACATCACGGTGATAAGCACCACCGCGATCAGGAACCCGCCAAACCCCGCCAGACCGACGCCAAGGTTCCAACCCGAGAAGTCCCCTGATATCACCGCGCCAACGCCCAGTGCCCACAGTGAAAACACCCCGGCGTAGCGCCTCAATCCGCGACGCTCGAAGTACGCGTCTCCGGTTTCGCGGTAGCCGATACCGGCTTCGCCATCTTTGTGTGGTTGCGCCATCAATGGTCCTTGAGCGCCTGGGCAGCGACACGTTTCGAGCCAGAGACTACCAGATGTTTGAATCCACTGGCGGCAGATGCGAAAGTGCAGCGCCATTCACTCCACCACTAAAAGGTAGAACACACGATGACCGGTAGTGCACCGGGCTGGTTCAAGCGCGCCATCGCAACACCGGTCGCCGATCGCAGCGTCGATGTCGCCGGCGCGTCTATTCACTATTTGCAGTGGCCGGGCGAGAGCAGCAAACCCGGACTCGTTTTCGTGCACGGCAACGGCGCCCATGCACAATGGTGGAGCTTTCTTGCGCCATTTTTTCTCGACCACTACCAGCCGGTCGCCATCGATCTCTCGGGAGCCGGCGAAAGCGCGCACCGTGCGCACTACACCCCGGAACTGTTTGCAGAGGAAGTCAACGCGGTGTCCAACGACGCCGGATTCGGGGCGGATACCGTGGTCGTCGGCCACAGCTTCGGCGGATTCATCACGTTGAAGACCGGCATTCTCCACCATGACAGGCTGGCTGGAGTCGTGCTCGTCGACTCAGCCGTGCGCCCGCCCGATTTCAAATGGGAGCGCGACCCCAGGCGATCGCCGATCAAGCCTAAACGCGTCTATGAAACATTCGATGAGGCACTCGCTCGCTTTCGCCTGATGCCGCCCCAGGACTGTGAGAACGACTTCATACTCGACCACATCGGGCGCCATTCGCTTACTCGAAGCAAAGGCGGATGGACGTGGAAATTCGATGATGGATTATTCAGCAAGTTCGAGTTCGGAGAGAACATGCACGAAGAGCTGGCGCGCATTAAATGCCGGGTTGGTGTGATCTACGGCGAACACAGCGACCTGTTTTCACAGGACATCGCCGACTACATGTTCAAGGTGCTGGACGAATCCGTACCCTTCTTCGGGATCCCGGAAGCCCGCCACCACCTGTTTCTCGACCAGCCGCTGGCTTTCGTGAGCGCGCTGCGGACCCTGCTCGCCGAATGGCGTCACTCGAAACCAAATCGACTCCCGTGAACCGCGTCACAGTTGAGCTGTGTTGCCGACGCGTCAGTACATTGACGCCTTCCAGCTGAGACCTGCGTAACTGAACAATACGGCCGTTGCGGCAAGATCGACGGCCCGCAGTGATCGATTGACTCCAATGTTCGAGAATGTTGTGGCAGACGTGGCTTCTCCCGTGCTCATCGCGATGTGCACCGTGACTGCGTTCGTTTGCTTCTTTGCTGGCTGGTTTGGTAAGGGCTCAGGATCCCGACGCCGCGAGAACGAGCTCAAGCGCGACATTCTCGAGGCCAAAGGATCCATCCCGCAGCTCGAATCCTCGGTGAGAAACCGGGAGATGCGGATCGCACAACTGCAGAGCGAGGTCGTCGAACTCAGTGAGTGCACCGAGGACCTTCACAACGACCTGGATGCCGCGAGTACGGATCTGCGTCGCGCGACCCGGGAAGCCCGCAACGTCACTTCAGAACTCGAGATCGTCAAAGGCACTCGCGCCAGCACCGGGAACGTCATCATGGACGGGTTCGATGACGATGAGCCCGACACAACGCAAGACAGCAAACTTGCTGCCCAGCTGAAAAAGACCCAGGCGCTCTACGAAAAACTCAAGCAGGGATTGCTAAAACGCGACGAACGCATCGAGCAGCTCACAGAGCAGCTCAGCGAAGTTTCAGATTCGCCGGAGGCCGCCTCCCCGGAGCCGAAACCCGAAGTCGATCCTGCATCCGACGAGCTCAGCGAACAAATTACAGGCCAGCAGCGCACCATCGAAAAACTCCGAAACGAGCTCGACGAAACCCGCGACGAAAAGGTCATGCTGGCGGATATGGCCAAGCGCCGCAGCCAGAACAATCAGGCGCTTAAAGAGGCGAGCGTTGAAGCCGGCGACCAGCGCCTCAAGCTTGAAAACGAGATCGAAACTCTGAGCAAGACCATTGGCGACCGCGAGGCCTCCATCAAGCGTCTGCTTGGCGATGTCGAGCAGTTAAAGGCCACCAACGAAACTCAGCAACAGCAGCTGACCCAGCTCACCGCAGATGTGGCGGCGCACCAGCAGGTGCTCGCTCAGCGCGACGACCAGCTCCAGACCCTGGAATCGTCGCTAACAGATCATCAGACGCAAATCGCAACTCTTGAACAGGACCTCGACGCAACCCGCACCGACCTGCAAGGAGCGAATGCGAAGGTGCAGGTCCACGAGCAGACAATTTCCCTGAGAAGGCCGAGGTCGATGCCGCCGCACATGCGGCCGCAGAACAGCTCGCCCAGCTGCGGCATGCCGAGTCTGTCAAGGCCCGCGAGCAAGCGTCGGCCGCTGAAACCACCGCGAAAGCACATGACCTCGCGGCATCCGCGCTGAACGACCAGATCAAAGGTCGTGATACCAGGATCGAAGCTTTGACCAAGCAGATCGGCTCGATGCAAGGCGACATCAACAAGCAGAACCTCGACGCGAAATCGTTGCGACAGCAAGCGTCCGATGCGCAAACGCTTGTCGAACAGCAGAACACAAAACTCACCACCGAACTATCCAACAGCCGACGGCAGGCGGATCTGCTGGAACGCGAAGTTAACAACACACCACACACCGAATCCCCTGATGTTGTCGATGAACGAGACGCGCTGCAACTCGAGATACGTGAACAGAACAAGGCACGCGAAACCAGCGAAACCGGGGTCCGCGAACGAGATCGGCAGATCAGCATCGCAAACGCCAAGCTCAAACAGGCCACCGACGAGCTCACCGAACAACATCAGTCCATCAACGTCTACAGAAGCGTCGTCGACGAACAGGACTTCAAGCTTGCTTCTCTTTCAGAAGAGATCGCGAATTTGATGCGGTGCCGCGATCTCGAAAAGCGCACGAGTGCCGAGCCCACCGAAAGCTACGATGGTCCCGCCGCCAGACTTCAGGATCTCGATAACAACTAGACCAGCGACACGATCGTGCCAAGGATTTGCTCACGCATCTGTTAAGCCGTTTTCACCATAACGGTTGCCTGGTCCGTCGCCGTCCGGGCCCAATCGGCCCTCGCTGCCGAAGTGGCCCCTGCCGGGCACGTGATTGACCTCCACGCGAATCCCATCAGGGTCTTCAAACAGCACCGAGTAGTATCCAGGCGCGAACCGGGATCCGTCCTCGGGCGGATGCACGATCCGTGCATCGGGTTGATTGACGACAAACTGGTGTATCGCATCGATGTCATCGTGCTCGCGGGCGCGAAAACAAAAATGGTGAAGCCCTGGACGGTTCTGATCGAACGATTCTCCGATTTGATCGGAGGCTACGCCACGCACGAGAATTCCGGTGCGGCCACCAATGCAGTAGACGATGTCCTCGCCCTTGATGAGCGTTTTCATACCCATGAAGTGACACAGCGCCTCCCAGAACGGAATGCACCGCGCCGGGTCGTTTACCGTTAGCTGTATATGTGCAATCCCGTTGATCTCCACCGACATGGCGCCACCGTTTGCTGTCGCAGTTTCGTCCCACATTAACACCCGTTGAAACCCTGATAGTGCCTCGAGACTCCTGCTATCATGGCGGTGGGCCATCGCAGGTGGCGAGTCACGAAGGCAACCCTGTCTATATTGCTGGTGTTCCTGGCACTCGCGCCGCCGGGTTCCGCCGCAGGCGCCGAGAGCAGTGTCACGATGTGGGGCTGCGCGCCGGTGGGTGAGCGTCGCAACGTCCTGTATCTGACAGACAGGGGCGCGCGAAGCTATATCAAATTTGGCGGCCAACGCATTCCGGCCACGCTGACTAACACCGTTACCGAAACACGCTGGACATGGGGTTCAAACTCCGTGGCGCTGGGCGAAGACAACTTCGTGCGCTACTACGAAGGCGAAACCGTTAAGGCGCAATTCAAGTGCAAAAAATTGCAGTGACCGGCCACCCGCTCAGCAAACGCCAATCGCTGCTAACGAATCGCGATCGGATTGATAATCATCTGCACCGCACCGCGCACCTTGGCCTGCCCTAGCACAAAGAGGAACTCGAACGCCTTATCTCGCACCAGCGGGCCGGTATTCATCGTCTCAAGTATGTAGATACCGTTTCCCATCAGCAGGATCTGATGGCCAATGAAAGGTTCCGACTCGTTAACAGCTGGCACGACATCCACGCCCCAGGTATCTGCCCCGACCGCAACCACGTTTTTTCCTGCCAGATACGTCGCTACCGCGTCTGAGATCCCCGGCTCCACGCTGACCCACAGATCAGGATCGGATTTGAGCTTGGCGTCCGTCCAACCGGTGTGAAAGAGGACCACATCGCCTTCTCGAACCGGTGTGTTTTGCTTGGCTTCGACGGCCTTCACATCGTCGACGCTGAACGTCTGGCCGCCGTCCATGTGTTGGACCCCGAAGTGCGCGGCCATGTCCAGCACAATTCCGCGCGCGACGATGGGCGGCACCTTTTCAATTCCGAGTTTGGTTAATCCGGCTACCGCTGCGAAATCCCGGGCGTGGTTGCAGTTGTAGTACATCCCGTTCGCACCGAGATGCCCCAGCCCGTCAATCTGCGGGCCAATCCCGAACCAACCCTGAAATATATCGTCGTTGTAGGTCATCGTCGAAAAAGGCCGTGCGCTTTCCTGTTGATTCGGCTGCACGACCTGCAGCGACAAACCGCGTGGCGGAAATGCCGGCGTCGTACTGTCCACGGTAATGCCGAGGCTGTATGTCTTGCCGGTCTTGATCAGCCCCGATGCAGCGAGCACCGATTCCGCCGTAATCAGGTTCGCGTTGCCGATCTCGTCATCGGCGCCCCATCGGGACGGTTCACAGCCATCTGCCGCAGTTGCGCCGCGTGCCGCCAACACCAGCAACGCAATCATCAACGCTGGCCCTGTGATTTTCTTATTCATGAAAGCCCCCTCCACTGATTGAGTCAAAAGCGTACCATGCCGGACCTTGAACATTCGCAACCGATGGCCGCCAAAACCGACAACGTCATGACCGACGGTATAAAGACCGAGTCCGACATTCCCCCCTACGCATTGGCCAATCGCGAGATCTGGCAAACCTGGGCGGCAGACTACGTAGAGGCAGCCAAACGCGCCTGGTCCGGGGAACCCAAATGGGGAATCTGGGGCATTCCCGACAGCGAGGTCGGGCTGCTGCCGGTAGATCTCAGCGGGCTGCGTTGTCTGGAGATCGGCTGTGGAACCGCTTATGTGTCTGCCTGGCTGGCGCGGCGCGGCGGCGATGCCGTAGGTCTGGACCCGACGCCAAACCAGTTGGCGACAGCGCGCGAGTTGCAAACACGTCACGAGCTGCACTTCCCGCTGATCGAAGGGTTCGGTGAACGCCTGCCTTTCGCCAACGATTCGTTCGACTTCGCCATCTCAGAATACGGCGCAGCGCTGTGGTCCGATCCGTACCTGTGGATACCCGAGGCGGCAAGGGTCATCAAACCCGGCGGGCGGCTGATCTTTCTGACAAATTCACCCCTGGCCGTTCTGTGCGTTCCTCCCGATGATGGCGATGCCACCATAACCAGCCAGTTGTATCGGCCGTATCTCGGCATGCACGAGGTGACCTGGGAGGATTCTTCCGGCGAGATCGAGTTCCATCTGCCGCATGGCGTGATGATCGAGCTGTTGCACGCGAACGGTTTTCGAATCGATCGGCTCGTCGAGTTAGGAGCCCCGGCGGGCGCGACCACCCGCTACACATGGGCGAATGCCCAATGGGCGCGGTCCTGGCCTACCGAAGAAGTGTGGTGCCTGACTCTGCAACCCGGCAGCAGCTAGCCCAGATCAATCCCAGATCTTTTCGCTGCTTGCGAACAGCAGGTAAAACACCATGCCAAACAGGGTCACACCGGCCGCCACCTGAAACACCAGCGCCCAGGAACCTGTCTGCTCAAGGATCACGCCGCTGATAAAAACCCCGATGATCCCTGAAATCGTTCCCGCGGTGTTGGTAATCCCCATCAACGTACCCGCGTACTTCGGACCGATGTCCAGATGGTTGACGCCGAAGCCACCGAATCAGCGCGAGTACGGCGGACATAG
>JAYGEV010000524.1:0-7970 GCA_046582225.1 Pseudomonadales bacterium | reverse complement strand
CTGCACCGCCGCGGGTGCCGCACCGTAGACTGCGGCGAGATCGCGATGTTTGCGCATCACATAGAGGGTGTGCGCATCCAGCTCCATCTGCACGAATGACGTCCACTCGTTGTAGCGCGCTCGCGCCAGGCTGTATGGTTTCGGGATCAGGCCGGCGTCAGGGCCGTAGGTATCGCCCAGGTAGGTGACGATGGCCACGCTTTCGGTCAGCACCAGATCGCCATCGACGAGCACCGGGATTTTCCCCTTAGGGTTCAATCGCCGGAACTCATCGGTCTCGGTCTCTCCGGTGCGCGGGCCGATGAGTCTGGGCTGGTAGTCGATGCCAAGCTCATGCAGCATCCAATGCACCCGGAGTGTGCGGCTGGAGGCGCCGCCCCAGATGGCGAGCATGCTGTTGCTCAGCGCGCGGGCATGTCGACTTCGGTGGCTTCGTAGCAGAACAGCTCCATTCCTTCGGGGGGATTAGCGGCCATCGCCTGCTGAAACTCGGCCATGTGCGGAGTTTGGAAATGCGCTGCCAGGGCTTCCATGGTTTCCCAACGTTCGGTGATCCGCATCTTGGTCGGATTGCTTAACTCCTGGCTGAAACAGTAATCGCGGCAACCTTCTTCTGCCAGGCTCGCGGTTTCCATTTTAGCGATGGCTTCCTTCATCGCCTCGATGTTGTCTGCGTTGGATTGCATTGCGGCATTAATTACGATCATGTTTCCTCCCGGAGATTGGTTTGAATTGTGCTGCGCATGCCGGTAAAGGTCTGCATCGCGTAGTCGACTCGATCTTCCACGCTCGTTGGTGAAATATCCAGTGCCTCGATATGCCGCAGGCGCGGCAGCAGGCCTGCATCGTTCGCGATCTGAATGCTCAGCCCCGGTCGGGCGTTCAGTTCGAGCAGCAACGGGCCGCGAATACGGTCGATAACGATGTCGGCGCCGAGATAGCCCAGGTGGGTTACCTCGAAGCATTGCGCGGCCAGAATGAGCAGCTGACGCCAGTCGGGTACTGCCAGGAGGGTGAGATCTGCGCCGGTGTCGGGATGGGTACGAATGATCCGCTCGTTCTGTACCGCGGCGATGCTCTGTCCGGTACCGATGTCCAGGCCCACCCCAACGGCGCCCTGGTGCAGGTTTGCCTTGCCGTCCGAGGCGGTTGTAGCCAGCCGCAGCATGCCCATGACCGGATAGCCCTGAAAAACGATCAGACGGATATCGGGGACGCCCTCGTGGCTGACATTGCCGAACAGTTCGTCAACCTTGACCAGAGATTCCACGATGGCGACGTCGTAGCGGCCACCCAGCGAGTGCAGGCCGCTGATGATGTTGGACAGATGCCGCTTGATGGCGTTCAGTGCGATGCGTTCGTGGTTGTTCCGCACGAATTCGTCATCGTGCCTGGATTCAATGACCAGGATGCCTTTGCCGCCGCTGCCCTGGGCGGGTTTGATCACGAATTCCGATAGTGGTTGGAGTCGTGCGTCGATTTCCTCGATTTCGTGCTGGGTGCGAACCACGTGCAACAGCTCCGGCACACCAATTCCAGCCTCGTCGGCGATGATTTTGGTTTTTAGCTTGTCATCCACCAGCGGGAACCGGGTGCGCGGGTTATAGCGGCCTATGTAGGCCATATTGCGCCGGTTCATACCCAGCACGCCGCGCCGTGAAAGCTGCCGTGGACCAATCCAGTCAATCATGGATCTTTGAGTCCCGCGAACCGGGTCAGCTCGAGAAGTCGGTAGCCGGTGTAGCGGCCGAGGACCATGACCAGCGCCAGCACGCACAGGTGCAGCTCGGGAAAGTTGAATGCCAGATGCCGTACGATCGTCAGATCCATCAGCAGGAACGCGAGAATGGCCACAAGCAGGCTGCCACCGCCCTGTACCAGCACCTCGCGAGGGCCTTCTTCTTCCCAGATGATGGACATGCGTTCGATGGTCCAGGCCAGAATGATCATCGGAAAAAAGCCGATCGTGAGCCCGGCCATCAGTCCGAGACGGTAGCTCATCACGCTGAAGACACTGATGATACCGACCACCAGGATGATCAGTGTCGCAATTCGCGCGACCAGCAGCAGATTCAGCTGGGCAAGATACGAACGAATGAACAGGCCGATGATGATGACCAGCAGAAAGCTGAGCAGCCCGGGAATGAGCTCGGTTTGCAGGAATGCAAGCGCGATCAGCACCGGCATGAACGTCCCTGCGGTACGCACGCCAATCAGCAGCCGCATGAACACCACCACCAGCGCTCCCACCGGCAGCAGCATGATGAGCTTGAACATGCCTTGCTCGGCGATGGGCAGGTTATACAGTGAAAAGCCGAACCCCGGTGATTGTTCGGTCAATGCCAGCATCGAGCGCGCCTGACTGATCATCGAAAACGATACCCGGCTGCGGGTGCCGCCCAGTACTTCAAGAACCGACGGGGTGTCGGTTTGCCAGAGCAGCAGATTGTCTAGATTGGTTACCGGCCCCAGGCGTGGATTGAACAGGTACCAGCGCGATTCATCGCGATCCCATACCTGCACATAGTTGCGCAGGGCCTGCCGACGGCGCCCGTCTTCCAGTGCCAGCACCTGGACCCTTCGGGCGGTGACATCTGCGGATCGCAGTAGATTGGCCAGCAGCGTCGTCTCATCGTAGCGCTCGCGGAGCAGGCTGATGTTCTGGTCTGCAGGAACCAGGTTCATGTTGTTGATCAGCTGCTGGGTAAGCGTGCGGGCGTCCGCACTGATCGGAAGCGCAGACTGCACGATCTGCTCAGCCGCTGTCCGATAAGGCTCATCCCAGATAACTTTCGGCATCCTCGACGGTGGCGCGGCGTCGACCCGGTAGTTCAGATCCTGGACCAGTTGCAGCTTGTAAAAAAGAATCTGTTCACCCTGGGCCTCGCGCCTGGTCCAGTGAGCCCGCCGTTGAGCGCGCAGGGTTCCGACCTCGAATCCGAAACCGGAGGAGGCTCCCGTTTCGCTGATCACGCGGAAGCCGTCCTGATCAGGTGGCAGTGTGAGGTAAGCCTGGGCCGCGCCGCCGCGGGCGCGAAACGAGATGCGTGCTTCGACCTCCCATACGGTCTGCTGGGCGCCGGGGAGCAGTGGGATTCGATACTCCTGCTGGCGAAACGCCGCGATGCCGACTCCGCCAATCAGCAACAGGACCACCAGGATCAGGAACGGCCCGCGCTGTGTCATGGTGGCTTACGCGCTACTCTCGAGTGGACTTGAAATGAGGCTGGACGAACTGCTTACCAACGTCAACCAGGGTCACATCGGAGAGGAAGTTGCGACCCAGCAGCATTTGATAATCCAGATGCGCGCGGTCGGCAAGGCTGAGCTCATAGGTATCCTGTACATCGCCAAGTTGCAGCCGCATCGATATCACGGGCCGTCGGGTCCCTTCCTGATCGGCCTGCTGGAAGACCCGAACATGTCTTGTAACCGGTCGCTCCAGGATCACGGTCTGATCGTCTAAGGTGAGCTCAAAGCGTACCCAGTCGTCGCCGTCGCGCTCGAACTCAACGAGGTTTCCTGCATGCAGGGAACTGACGTTCGCGCCCGTATCTACGCGCGCGATCACCGTCGCTCCCGGCGGATCGATCCACACCCTCTCCAGTTCACCGACGACCATCTTGTCGCCGCTCATGACGACGGTTTGAGCCGGCTGATCGATGCACTGGTTGGTGGCGGGGGATATTCCGCAGATGGCGGTCACCGCCGCGGGCATCTTGTCGATGTCGTCATTGAGTTTGGTAAGCTGCTTGCTGAGGGATTCCCGGGAGGCAAGCTGGTTGCTGTTGAGCGACGCGATAGCGGCCTGTGTCTCACGTAGTTGATCTTCCAGCGCGTGCACTTTGTCGGCCAGCGCGATCATCGTGTTCTGGTGATCCCTGCCTGCGACTGTCGAGCAGCCGCCGAACAGGCACGCCAGGGCCAGCGCGATGGCGCCCGCGCACCGTCTGCCGTGGTGCGCCGCTGGTGAGTTGGTTCCCAGTTCGATCATGCGTAGACGTGGGTGTCCCTCGGCGAGCCGGGTAGTCTACTGAGCGTAAACTGGCCTTGATACTGTATATATATACAGTTAATCTGATCGGCCCGCGCGGAGTTGAGGAATGCAGGAGAAGGGCCGCGGCGCCACGGAGAATCCCGCAAGCCGGTATCTGGCGCGTCACAGCGAGCCGGTGGACGACGGCTGGCATGTGCCTGTGCCTGAGGACGCGGACCGCCCGCCGGCAGATCACGCCGAACACAAGCCGCCAAAGACCAGAACCCAGCTCTACCCGGATCGCACCGTCACGCTGATTACCCGCAACCAGTCGCCCGATATTGGATTCGACAAGTCGATCAATCCGTACAAAGGCTGTGAGCATGGCTGCATATACTGTTTCGCGAGGCCCACCCATGCCTATCTGGATCTGTCTCCGGGGCTCGATTTTGAAACGAAGATTTTCTACAAAACCAACGTGCGTGAACGCCTGATCGGAGAGCTTGGCAAGAAGAGCTATCGATGCCGAACGCTGGCGATGGGAACGAACACCGATCCATACCAGCCCGCAGAGAAGCAGCAACGGGTCACCCGGGCCGTGCTGGAAACGCTGTTGGAGGCGAAACACCCCGTGAGCCTGGTGACCAAGGGTCAGCTGATCCTGCGCGATATGGATCTGTTGACCGAGTTCGCGCGCCTCGAGCTGATCTCGGTAGCGGTCAGCCTCACCACTCTGTCCAACGAACTCAAGACGAAACTCGAGCCGCGCACCGCGTCTCCTGCGGCCCGTTTGAAAGTCATTCACGAACTGCACGCGGCCGGCGTGCCGGTCGGCGCCATGGTGGCGCCGGTAATTCCGTTTGTTAACGATCATGAGATTGAAGACATCGTTGCGGCAGGTACCCAGGCGGGCGCCGCGACGATGAACTACATCCTGCTGCGCCTTCCTCTGGAGGTGAAGGATCTGTTCCGTGACTGGCTCGACGTCCACTACCCGCTGAAGGCGGAACGCGTCATGAGTGCGATCAGATCGGCCCGGGGCGGCAAGGCCTACGACGCGAAGTGGGGTACCCGAATGCGTGGCGAAGGCAGCATCGCAGATCTGATTGGCCATCGGTTCCGAGCGGCGTTGAAGCGCCATGGCATTCTCGATGCGAAGTCACCACTCTTGCGCACGGATCTGTTTCAACCGCCGGGACAGCGTCAGATCAGCTTGTTCTGATAAGCTTGCCCGAACAGGGGCGTGTCTTTTCGGGAGAGGGTGGTATGGATCTGGTTAGCTGGTCATGGTTATTCCTGGTGCTCTATATCGGCGCCATGGTGGCCTTCGGTTTCATTGGCAGTAACAAGGTAAAAAATGCGGACGATTTCGCAACCGCGCGCGAATCGTACGGACCGATGTTCCTGGCGTTCGCATTTGCCGCGACCACCGCAAGTGGCGCCACCTTCGTCGGCTTTCCCGGCATTACCTACGAAGCCGGGTTTCCGGCGATATGGTCCGTTTTTCTGTATCCAGTCGGTGTCTATCTGGGTGTGCTGATCTGTATGAAGGTGGTCAGCAATGCGGGTCATGAATTTGGCAGCCGCAGCATTCCCGAATACCTGGGAACCCGTTATCAATCGGATTGGCTGCGGGTTCTGGTATCGCTTTTCTCCCTGCTTTTGTTCTTCTATCTGGCCGGTCAGCTGGTATCGGGTATCGTGATGTTCGAGATCATGCTCGGCGTTTCGCCGGAATGGGCGCTGGGCATTACCGCGGCGGTACTCATGGTCTATGTGGTGCTTGGCGGCGCGCACGCGGATATTCTCACCGACGGTGTGCAGGGATTCATCATGGTGATTATCGCCATGGGGCTCGTGGCGCTGTTTGTCACCGGCTATGGAGTGGAGGGCGGCTTCGGCGGCTTGGTTGATAGCCTGGAGAGCCAGGATGAGAATCTTGTCGGCTGGTTGAACCCGGATAACGTGCTCTATCATTCCTGGTGGTCGATCCTCGCAATACTGCTCGCCCACATACCATTGGGTATGCTGCCGCACATCGGCAACAAGCTGTGGGCATTGGAGTCGCCGAAACATCGGCGCAAATTCCTCAAGCTCGCGTTCACGTTTGGGCTGACCCTTGGCATGTTGGGCCTCGGAGGACTGCTGGCACGTGCGGTACTTGGTGATGCTCTGCTGCAGCCCGGCGCGTCGACCAACATGGCGTTGTCGGTGCTATTCGTGGAACTGTTTCCGGGTTGGCTGGCCGCACTTCTGGGAATCGGTATTCTTGCCGCGGTTATGTCCACCGCTGACGGGCTGGTGATTTCTTCGTCGCAGATTATCGCCAACGATCTGTATCGCTGCACGATCGTTCCGCGATTTTCGGCGCACCTTCCCGAACATGTGGTGGATCGCCGGGTGCTTCTCATCAGCCGGGTCGCGACCGTGGGAGTGATGATCGTTTGTACCGCTATGGCCTGGGCACTGGTGGATCGGAATGTGGCGCTCATCGTCTGGATTGGAACTGGGGGCATGATGGCCGCTTTCGCGGGACCGCTGGTCATCGGGGCAGTCTGGCGCGGTATTACCAAAGCGGGCGCGTTTGCCGGGTTAATCGGTGGTGTCAGCGTGTTTTCGATTACTCACGGTGCGTTTATCGATCCGAACTGGTTTGATCCCGGCTGGCTGCAGAGCGTCGCGGTTTGGCTTGTGCGTGAGGCGCCGAACCCGTGGTCGTGCTCGGCGATGGGTGAGATCGTGTCCGTGGTGTTGACTTATGCGGTTTCCAAAATGACCCAGCCGCTGCCCGATGAGCACCTGGCTCGAATGTTTGGCGCCGTGACCAGCGAGTAACCCGTAACCAACTGAGCCAGAATTCGACGCCCGCAGGGCCGGAGCTTGCCGTGTCTGAAACCTACCGGTTCGAACATCAGCACAAAGCCTTTGAGGTCAGCCTGTCCGATGATGGCGCGCTCGAACTGTACGTGGATGGCTGTTTGCGCAAACGCCGTGAGGCGGGGGAGCGTGAACCTAGATACGTGTGGACCAACGTTGAGTTGGCCTGGGAAGAGCATCACTACATCGAGGCGCGGTACTGGGCGCGGGCCCGTCGGTTGCAGGTGACGGTGAATGGAGATGCCCTGTTTGACGAGGTGCTATCGCCGTGAGGGGCCCAAGATAGGTATTATTGTCGGCTTTGACACTCCGGCCGAACATTCCGGCCGACCTTGGGGGACGACATGGCCGAAATGACCCGTGACGAGATGCTGATGGTTCTGGAGCGTCAGCGCACAGCGTACCTCTCCGAAGGCAGCGTGAGCCTGGAAGTCAGGAACGACCGGCTGGAACGCGCGATCGGGCTGCTCCACACTCATCAGGAGCGTCTTGTCGAAGCGATGACCACCGACTTCGGGCACCGGAGTGAGCACCAGTCAATGTTGACCGATGTGGCGGGATCTGTGGGACCGCTTCGCCATGCGCAGAAGAACCTGGCCCGCTGGATGAAGTCCGACAAGCGCAAGCCGGGTCCGTTCCCATTAAATCTGCTGGGCGCCAAGGCGCGCGTCGAATATCAACCCCTGGGCGTGGTGGGCGTAATCAGCCCGTGGAACTTTCCGGTGAATCTCACCTTTACACCGCTGGCCGGTATTCTGGCCGCCGGCAATCGGTGCATGATCAAACCCTCGGAGTATACGCCGGCGACTTCACAGGTCATGGCCGAGATTTTCGCTATCGCGTTTGACGCGGCCGAAATCGCCGTAGTCACCGGTGGACCAAACGTAGGTGGGGATTTCTCGGGGCTTCCGTTCGATCATTTGTTATTCACCGGGGCGACCTCCATCGCCAGACACGTGCTAAGGGCTGCAGCGGAGAACCTGGTTCCGGTCACGCTCGAACTCGGCGGCAAATCACCGGTGGTGGTGGGTCGCTCGGCGGACATTCAAAAAGCCACAGATGCGATCATGACCGGCAAGATGATGAATGCCGGGCAGATTTGCCTGGCGCCGGATTA
>JAYGEV010000440.1:0-4770 GCA_046582225.1 Pseudomonadales bacterium | reverse complement strand
GACCCGCGCCCGGCTACCCGGCGTGCCCGGAGCACAGCGAGAAGGCTACCCTGTTTGAGTTGCTGGATGTTCCAGGAAACGCGCACATCGAGCTGACCGAGCATTTCGCGATGTTGCCTGCCGCATCGGTCTCAGGATGGTATTTTTCCCATCCCGAATCGCGTTACTTCGGGGTCGGGAAAATAGATCAGGATCAGGTCGTCGACTATGCTCGACGCAAGAACATCGATCTGAGCGTCGCCGAGCGCTGGTTGCGGCCTAACCTCGACCGATAGTCCCTCGCCCGCGCTAGATGTCGAACGTCCAGCCGGAAACGAAATGCACCGCGCCGAGTACCAGCACGGTAAAGATCGTCAGAACCGCCCAGGCGTCCACCTTGCGATCCTGGTCGGTCCGGCCATCATCGATCTGCTCGTGAGGGGTCTGTTGATTTTCGGAACTGTCCATGGGATGCCTTCCTCTCTAGGGGCCGGGTCCAGTGCAAGCGCGGCAGTCTAACCAAACTACGCGTTCGCCTCAATTTGGACGCGACACATTGCCCATTGCATAACGTTTGCCTGACTTTCTCACGGCAAAGCCTCGTTCTAAGCATAGTTCCAACGATTCCTTCAACAGCCTTCCACGTGGGTGCTACCGTCCTCCAGATGTATCGCTACAGCGCATTCGATAAAAAATTCGTGGCCGAACGGGTGGATCACTACCGCGAGCAGACCGAGCGCTATCTGGCAGGAGAGCTGTCGGACGGCGAATTTCTGCAACTGCGGCTGCGCAACGGGCTGTACATCCAGCGTCTGGCGCCAATGCTCAGGGTGGCGGTTCCTTACGGAACCCTGTCTTCGACTCAACTGCGCAAGCTTGCGCACATTGCCAGGCATTACGATCGTGGCTATGGCCATCTCAGCACGCGCCAGAATATGCAGTTCAACTGGCCCGAACTCGCCGAAGTGCCCGACATTCTCGAAGATCTTGCAGAAGTTGAGATGCACGCGATTCAGACCAGCGGCAGCTGCATTCGCAACGTCACCACAGATCAGTTCGCAGGCGTTGCTGCCGACGAGACCGCCGATCCGCGTCCGTATTGCGAAATCATTCGACAATGGTCTACCAACCATCCCGAATTCGACTGGCTGCCGCGCAAATTCAAGATCGCGGTGACCGGCGCAAGCTCTGACCGCGCGGCAATCGCGGTACATGATATCGGCCTGCGAGTCTACCGCGATGGCAGCGACCAGGTGTTGTTCGACGTCTTTGTTGGCGGCGGCCTCGGCCGAACACCCGTGCTCGCAAAACAGATTCGCAGCGGCCTGCCGGTGATCCATCTGCTGACCTATCTGGAAGCCATCATGCGGGTCTACAACCGCTACGGGCGGCGTGATAACAAGTACAAGGCCCGTATCAAGATTTTGGTTCGAGCAATGACCGCCGATGGTTTTCGCGACCGGGTCGACGCCGAGTGGGCGCACCTGCAAGGCTCACAAAGCACTCTGTCAGACGAAGAGATTGAACGCCTCGAAGCATTCTTTCAGCCCCATGACTATGCAACCCTCGACGACGCCCCGATGAGCCTCGGTGAGGCTCGATTGGCGGATGCGGAATTCAATCGGTGGGTGCGACACAACGTCGAACCGCACCAGATTCCAGGATATTCGGTGGTAACACTGTCTACCAAGATCACCGGCGTGCCGCCGGGTGACGTATCCGACGTGCAGATGGATGCAGTTGCCGAATGGGCCGAAGACTTCGGCTTCAGTGAGCTGAGAATCAGCCACGAGCAGAATTTCGTGTTGCCCGACGTGCCTCAGGCTCGGCTGTTCGAACTGTGGCAGCACGCCTGCAACCATCAGCTGGCCACCGCGAATGTCGGGTTGCTGTCGGATATGGTCTGTTGCCCGGGTGGTGACTATTGCTCGCTGGCGAATGCCAAATCGATTCCTGTGGCCGAAGCGATACAGCGACAGTTTGACGACTACGACTACCTGCACGATCTGGGTGACATCGACCTCAATATATCAGGCTGCATGAATGCATGCGGACACCACCATGTCGGGCATATCGGCATCCTCGGCGTCGACAAGAAAGGCGCCGAGTACTATCAGATTTCACTCGGTGGTCATTCCGGCGCGGCAGGAACAGATTCGTCTATTGGCCAGATCATCGGGCCTTCCATTTCGAGAGCACTGGTCCCACAGACCATCGAGCGAATACTCGAAGTGTTCGTTTCCAACCGTCAGGAAGGCGAATCATTTCTGCTCTGCTTCCGACGCATCGGAATCGAGATTTTCAAGGAACAAGTCTATGAACGCGCAGCTTGAGCGATCACCGACCGGCGTGGCGGATCTCGTCACCGGTGTCGATATCACGCCCGGCAATCAGCGTCTGGTCGGACCCGATGAGTGGAGCGTGGATTCCGATGACGGGCTGTTGCTGGCAGTAGATACCGAACCCGAGGCGCACTTCGCTAGTGCCCGGCTGATCGCGATCGAGTTTCCAGCATTTACTGACGGCAGAGGACTATCACTGGCCGTGTTGCTACGGTCTCGTTATGGCTTTGCCGGTGAGTTGCGTGCGATCGGCGATGTTCGTGCCGACGTCCTGCACTACCTGCATCGATGCGGTTTCGACAGCTATCTGATGGCCACCCAAGGCAGCACCGTAACGAGTACTGGGCGCATCCAGAGCAGCGGCGTTGATGGCCTGGCGCCCTACTCCGACTACTATCAAGCCTCTGTCATCGAACCCCAACCGGCCTATCGGCGGTCCGGGAGAGGTGCATAGCACAACGGTTCTTACAGTTCCGCCCGCCAGTTCGCCAGCCGTGCGATCAATCGTTGCACGCCGGTTTCTACCCGCGCGATGAGCCGATCCAGAGGCTTCTTGTGCTCAATCCACTGGACCGCGTAAACGTCAGCCGTTTCGCAGGCACTTGTGAGGTACTCATCACTCGTGCAGATTTCGTCGATGAGCTTGACGTCGATGGCGCGCTGGCCATACCAGGTTTCTCCGGTCGCGACGGCCTCGATATCGACCTGTGGTCGGTGATTGCTGACAAATTCCTGGAACAGGGAGTGCACGTCCTCCAGTTCCTCAACAAATTTCTGCCGACCCTCTTCGGTATTCTCGCCAAGGACCGTCAGCGTACGTTTGTATTTTCCGGCCGTGAGAATCTCCACGTCGACGTCATGCTTCTTTAACAGGCGATGCACATTGGGTATCTGGGCGACCACCCCTATGGAACCCATGACCGCAAACGGCGCGGCAATCACTTTGTCGGCCACTGCGGCCATCAGATATCCGCCGCTGGCCGCGATCTTGTCGACAACCACCACCAGGGGGACACCATGCTGCTTGATCCGGTCCAGCTGTGAAGCCGCCAGACCGTAGCCGTGAACGACGCCTCCCGGGCTTTCGACTCTGACCACAACTTCATCACTGGCCTGGGCAAGGGTCAGAACCGCGGTAATCTCAGTGCTCAGGTTCTTCACCGCACTGGCCTGAAGGTCGCCGAGAAAATCCAGCACGAAAACTCTTCGCTTGTCCGCAGAATCGCCTCCTTCGCCGCTGTCCGATTTGCTTTTGGCGGCTTTTCCCTTGGCAGTTTTTGCGTCGCGTTTGGCGGCCTTGGCCTCCTGCTTACGTTCCTTCTTGAAGCTTGCCGAATCTAACAATGCTTCCTGCACCGCATGCCTGAGCGCGTCGAGCCGATCATTGAGCTTAATGATTTCCAGGTGGCCATGATCAAGATGCCGATGTCGCATGCTTGCCGAGACGATTGCGGAAATCACCAGCAGCACCGCAACTACGACGGTTACCGCCCGGGCGAGAAACACCAGATAGTCGTATAGATATTCCATGCAATCTCAAAGACCATGTGTGGGCAATAAAGGCGCGCTAATGTACTGGCTGATGCACATTCAGTCCAGCACGCGCGGGTCACGACTTGATCTGGGTGGTGTGTGTGTGTGAGATTCGTTTCATGGCGTTACGCTCCCTGCAAACGTTTATGGAGAACAGTTTCCATGCGACCGCTGCCGCAGCGATCGACGCCACGTTCCGACTTGCAATTGACGACGAAACGCTCACCTTCAAAATTCGCCACGGCGAACTGGAATTTGTGGATTCTGCGTATTACGACGCCACCTTCTACTTTCCGGACGCGGACACCGCCCGCGCACTGCTGGCCGGACAGGCGGACGTTTCCGAGGCATTCATGAAGGGCCGCTTTCGCGCCGACGGCTATCTGATGTGGGCATTTGCACTGCTGGCGATGTTTCGCGACCCAGGCGTGCCCGCGAACACCACTGAGTAGCCTGCAAGCGCGCTCCAAAAAAGGGCAACCAGGCCGTGCTATGCGTCGCTGCGGGACTCGATCTGTTTGATGAAATCGTCGATCAACCACCTGGAGATCGCAGTGCCAGGTGGCACGTTGGGCAGCTCATTGTGAGAGAACCATCGCGCGTCAGCGATCTCGGCGGTATCGCACGCGATTTCGCCGGCGACGTATTCGGCGTGGAATCCGAGCATCAACGAGTTAGGAAATGGCCAGCTCTGGCTGCCGAGGTAGTTCAGGTTCCCGACCTGCAATCCGACTTCTTCTTCTACCTCGCGGTGCACGGTCTGCTCGATGGATTCGCCGACCTCGACAAACCCGGCCAGGGTGCTGTACATGCCCGTCGGCCATTGAGCGTTGCGGGCGAGCAGCATCTCATCACCTTTGGTAATGAGTACGATAATGCTCGGTGAGATGCGTGGATAGCTGATCAATGCGCAGCC
>JAYGEV010000433.1:0-11319 GCA_046582225.1 Pseudomonadales bacterium | reverse complement strand
GATCCTCGGCTTCATGGCGTTTCTGCTCACAGCCGCCAGTGCGACCACCACTATCATGCTGTCGAACATCATCTACCGTCTGCTCACCGAACCTGCCGAGTTCGCGAAGCTGCAGGCGAATCCGGAGCTGGTTCCGCTGGCCATCGAAGAGACCCTGCGTCTGGATGCGCCGGTGCAGGGGCTGTTTCGCACCAATGATGAGGCCCAGGAGTTGGGGCCGATGCATCTCGAGAAAGACACCAAGGTGATGTTGCTGTGGGCGGGTGCGAACCTCGATCCCGGCGTGTTTGATGAGCCGATGAAGTTCAGCCTCGACCGGGAAATGAACAAAGTGAAGCGACACCTGGCCTTCGGTTACGGCACCCATTTTTGTCGCGGCGCACCACTGGCACGCATCGAGGGCGATATTTTTCTACGCACCATCCTCAAGCGCCTGCCGAATCTGCGCCTGAACGGCGAGGTGCTGCACGAAAAGCGCATCCCGGTGCTGCAGGGTATCGGCGCGCTGCCGATTGCGTGGGACGTATGAACGCCTCGATGCAGGCGGCCATTGCGGCCACCCGGGAGGCCGAGTACGCAACCCTGACGCGTGCCGGCATGCCGATCGCCAATCCGTTGTTTCATTATTACCAGCCGGGTTATTCATCCATCGATGTCGCCACCGGGTTGGCGTATCCGGCGAAGGCCGATCGGGCGCGGGCCAATCCCAAAGTCGGCCTGCTGCTGGGACCGGCGGTTCATGCTCACGATCCGATCGCGATGCTGGAGCACGGCGCGCCGGATGCATCGGCGTTGGCGGATCAACCGGTGGTGGTCATCGCGGCGCGGGCCGCGGTACGCGACGGCGACATTCAGGCCAACACCGACCGCTACATCGGCCAGTTCCTGGCTGAACATCCCAAGGTGGGCCCGGATTGGGATTTGGTGAAGACCAAGCTCCACTACTGGGCACGGATCTGGGTGGAATGCGTGCCTGTGCGGGTGCTGTTCTGGCCCGAGGGACGAATCGACTCCGAAGCGCCGTTGGTGTGGCAAGCCGCCGCTGATGCCGAATATCCGCAGTCCGACCGGGCGCCCCAGTCGGCACCGACACCCCGGGCCGACTGGCCCGTCGAACACTGGCAGCAGCGCGCCCAGGGCGTGATCCGCGCGTTTCCACAGCCGATTCTGACCGCGGCAGATGGCGACGGATTTCCACTGCCGTTTCCGGTGCTGGGCGCTGAACTTGCGGAAGACGGGTTCGCGTTGACGCTGGCGCGACACGGTCCCTGGGAGCCAGTGGGGCCGGCATGCTTGTCATTTGGTGCGATGGCGACGTTCCTGGGTGCGTTGGACGACGGCGATGTGACCCGGTTTCGGGTGAGTCGCCTGATCGGCAACCTGCCGCACGTGTTCGACACGCCTGATGACCAACTCGTCACGATGATGGGTCGCCTTCGAGCCGAGTTAGATCGACGCTCGCAATCGATGCCGGTGGTGGAGAGGCCATAACCGCAATACGAGCTTCTTTGACGCGGTGCAACAGTCCAGAGCCGATATTCAGCCTCACTCGGGCCCAGGGTGTGAATCGAGAGGACTATGCCAGAGTCAAGTATCCGTCGATCCGCCGCTGTGTGGCTGTTTGGGCGCTGATAAATAAATGTTGCAATGCGCAATTGTGTGCTGCACAATGCGTTTGTGCATCGCAACAACCCCGGAGAAACCGAGATGAATCCTATCGAGAAGCAAGCCCAACTGGTTCGTGAACTGTTCGAGCTCAATACCGCCACCGTGCGCAAGATCGCTGAGCTCAGCACCGAAAACTTCAAGAAATACATGGAGTTGAATCAGGATTACGCTCAAAAGCTGCCCGAAGTTCGCGACGTCACCTCATTTGTAGAACTGCAGCGTGAGTACGGCCAGAACCTTTGGGAAGGTTTGCGTGAAGATCTGAGCGCCCGCGGCGGCATCGCGCGTGACGCAGTAGAGCAAACCGGCGGTCTGATCCGCGGTGTATTCAGCTCCGAAGACGCAACCGTTGAAGAAGAAGTTGTCGCACCCAAGGCAGCTTCCAAAGCATCTACCAAAGCTGCTTGATGGATTGTGGCAGGGGCGCTCGGTGATCCGGCGTCCCTGTCAGCCACACTTCGAAGGCCTGCTATTCCGTCCGGGATCGCAGGCCTGATCCCGCCCAGCTAGACCCTTCGGCCGTCAGGCCAGACTGTGGTTCACCGTGTGTGGCGCAATCGTGCGCACCTCGTGACCATGGATCGATCCGTCACGGATATCTTTGAATGTTCTGTCGATCACCTCATGCCCGCCCTCACCGGCGTGGTAGATGTTGCCGAGCAGGTACAGGGTACGCACCGCGGCTCCGGTGAACACGAACACCGTGTCGATGAACTCGTTGTCGGTGAAGGTTGGCGAGCGGTCGCCATCGTAGACGAGTTCACAGTTGTTAAACGTACATCCATGAAACGACTTGCTGTGAAGATCGATCCGCTCGTTGTCGAAAACCTGATTCAAGAAGTTCATACCGGCTCCTCATTTCCCAACGCCCCGACAGTATATGCCTTGTCCTTTTCGAGTTAACTACGCGTCCAGTGCGCCACGATTCCGTTGGTGATAGGTTGGTCCGAAAATCAGCGGGGTCGATAATGACGACGGTCAACAGCAGCGGTGCGCCCATCTATTACGAATCCAAGGGCGAAGGCGCCGCAATCGTGTTCGCCCATGGGGCCGGTGGCAACGCTGCCATCTGGTTCAACCAGGTGGCGCATTTCTCGCCGCATTACAAGGTCATCGCCTTCGATCACCGTGGCTTCGGACGCACGCCGGTCCAGGGTGAGCCGTTAACCGCGTACCAGTTTCGCGACGATTTACTGGCCATTCTGGACGCTGAGAGAGTCGACCGGGCGCACATCGTCGGCCAATCCATGGGCGGCTTCACGGTTTTGCGCACCGCGTTGGACGCGCCGGATCGAGTCTCGAGCCTGACCATGAGCGCGACCCCCGGAGGAATCATCAACCCGAATCCGACGCCGGCCATGAAAAGCCTGACCTCGTCATCGGACGACGACGCCAGTGGCGTGAGCGCCACCATGTCCAGGGCAACCCAGCAACGTCCCGAACTGATGCAACTCTACGAGTCGATCAACAACTTCAACGTCGATTTCAGCTGGTCGAATCTGGCGCGCCTGCTCGGCCCAGAGGATGTGGTACAGCTAGAGGATCTCGCCGCGGTCAGGTGCCCAACACTTTTCATCTGTGGCGAAGAAGACCCGTTGTTCCCGTCGGAGCTGTTGGCTTCCTACGTTCCCCATTTCAGCGATGCGCGCATAGAGGTTGTCGAAAATTCCGGGCACTCCCCATATTTTGAGCAGCCCGAAAGATTCAACGCATTGCTGACCCAGCATCTCGAAGCTGCAACGCATGCGTGTATGACGTCAGCGCCTATGGGACAGATTTAGTTCTAGTTTAAGGGAGTGTTTTTGTTCATCTTAGGGTTTTTGGCGCGCCCGGCGCGATTCGAACGCGCGACCCCTGGCTTCGGAGGCCAGTACTCTATCCAGCTGAGCTACGGGCGCATATAAACAAGAAATCTTGTGGCCGTCCCTGGCGGAACGGGCGGCGATTATAAGGCAGGCAGATCAGCACATCGACACATAGCCCTAACCCATTTCGGACGCCGCCCAGGAGTCGGATTGTTCGATAGCGCTCGTCGTACGCAGACGAATCCACCGTCCATGCTGTGGCTGTTACTCACTCAATGCTCTAGCCAGTTCTCCACTTTTAACCCTGGCACGCGCGCGAACTCACCGACGTTGGCGGTTACGATTGCGAGATCCAACGCGAGGGCGCGTGCCGCAATGAGGAGATCGTTGGGCCCAATGGGCGTGCCTTGACGTACCAGATGTTGGCGGACCGCCGCGTAGTGTCGGTCGGCGGGCGGCTCCAGAGGAAGGACTTCCAACGCGGAGAGAATCAGGTCGACGCGCTCGCTGAGATTTCGGGATCCCGACTTGGTCGCCCCAAAGCGCAGCTCTGCGGCGACGATTACGCTGGTACATATGGCAGCTTCACCGACCGCGGATATGCCTTTGGCCACCGAACCATTTGGATGGAGAATCAGGTCGGACAGCACGTTGGTGTCCAGAAGATAACGCGGCGCCACTGTTAAATCGGCACGCTGTCCACTGGCGGTAGGTCCTCGTCGATGTCGGGGAATGGCTCATCCAATGGCTCCATGTTGCTGACCAAAGCGAGTAATTGTCCCTTTCGAACCGGCTCTACAATCAGCCGATCGCCTTCCTTTCGCAGGATTGCCTCGTTCCCCGCCAACTCGAAGTCCCGGTGTTCGGTGCATCCCGTAGGTGGTCAGACCGGTCAGCGCGGGGGGCACGTCCAGCCTTCGAGCACACCCGGCAGCTTTCGATCCGCACCGTATATAATGAATCGGGAGTTGGGTACCCTCCGTTTTGACATGAGCACATTCACCTAAACTGGAGGCGATCGAATGAGCGACGAACTGGAAACGCTGCGGGCTCGCGTGGCTCGTCTTGAAGCAAAGGAAGCGGTGCTGAGTGCGCTCAACCGCTACCTGTACAGCCTGGACACCGGATTCGGTGATGACATCATCGACTGCTACACCGACGACGCGGTTCTTGATGTGCCGAACTTTCCCGATGCCGGTGGCAAGGACCTTCATTTCGAGGGACGCGATGAGATCGCTCCGCTGTATGCCCCGTACGGTTCGCGTGGCACCCAGATCGGCGGCGGCCACCACAGCGCGAACATCGCCGTCAACGTTGCCATGGACCTGCGCACGGCTGAGGTGAGTTCGTACTTCATGACCGGCACGCAAAACGGGGTGCAGGGCGGGCGTTACGAAGGCGTGATGCGGCACGAGCCGGATGGCAGGTGGCGGTGGGAAACCCTGTCGATCACCAGCTCCTGGGGGTGGAAGGCCGTCAGCTACGAGACCGTCTCGGAATCTGTGTCCGTCGAGGGATCGCCGTTTGGCGGTCATCATGTGGCGTACACGTCGGCTGAATAAACGCGAGGCGGCTGCTCTCGGCCGACTAGAACTGCTCGCCGGCAGCGCTTCGCTTCATCATATCCTCCAGTTTCATCGCGGCCGGGCCGCCGCGGGCAAGTACGTGCTCCACGCGCGAGCGCACGGTGTCGTCCCAGGCCGGGTGCGGAAGAATGTAGAGGCGATCCTCTTCAATGGACTTGAACACGGTGTTGGCGATATCCGCCGGGTCCTTGCCTTGATCGATCATTGCCTGCACCGGGGCGACCTCATCGTCGGCTGCGCCGTCGCCACCGCTGGCGAGTTCGACCGGTCGGTTACGTTCGGACTGGATGATCTTTGTTTTGACGAAGCCGGGACACAGGACTGAAGCGCCGATGGCCGCATCGCGGGCTTTGAGGTCGTTGTAAAGTGTTTCGGTCAGGCACAGCACGCCATGTTTGCTCACCCCGTAGGTACCACCGGCCGGCATCAACCCGGCGAGCGAGGCGGTATTGACGATGTGTCCGGGCTCGCCGTGCTCGAGCATGTGCGGCACGAATGCCTGCAGCCCGTACAACACCCCGTAGAAATTCACCCCTAAGACCCAGTCCCAGTCGGTGTTGGCAACCTCCCACACGCCGGCGCCGGCGGTTCCTCCACGACTGGCGACGCCTGCGTTGTTGCAGAGGATGTGCACCTTGCCGAATTCGCTGATGGCCTGTTCGGCCATTGATGCAACCGACTCCAGAACCATGGTGTTGGTGACCACGCCGAGTACCTGGGCCTGGCGTTCCTGCAGTTTTTTAACTGCGCGCTCGAGGGCGTCTTCCTCAATGTCCGCCAGTACCACGTTCATTCGCGCGTCAGCGAAGCGCTCGGCGAGCGCCAGCCCAATGCCGCTGGCGCCCCCCGTTACCACTGCAGTTTTTCCTTCAAACTCTTTCATGGTTGTTCCTGTCTCATCCCGTATGTTTTTGAAATATACATGCCTGTGGGTCGGTGGTTCGGCCGCCGGAACTAGTCGGGTAGGCCCAGTACGCGTTTGGCGATGATATTGAGTTGGATTTCAGAGCTGCCGCCAGCGATGAGAAAGCCTTTGCTCGTCAGCCACGTTCGGGTCGAGTTCAACTCTTCGGCGCTGAAACCGTCTCCTGTCCACCCGAAACCGCGGGTGCCCATCATGGCAATGGTGGCCTCCAAACGACGGCTTTCGAGTGTTGTAGACAGATACTTGAATGTGGAGGTGGCAAACGTGGCGACACTGCCGTCGCGATTTTCCTCGGCGGCTCGTGCTCTGGTGAGTCGAAACGCAGCATCGTCCATTTCGATACGCAGCGCGTTTTCGCGTGCCGCCGGATCGTCTGCGGCGTAGCGGTCCAGCACGGCCGGCAGGGAACCGCCGCGGGCCAGGAACTGGCCATCGCCCACGGACGAACGCTCGTATTGCAGCAGACGTTTTGCAATGCCCCAGCCGTCGTTTTCCTGCCCGATCCGGTCGGATTTGTCGACTTTTACGTCATCGAAAAAAACCTGACAGAACTGCGAATCGCCGTTGATCAGGTCGATGGTTTTGATCGTCACGCCAGGGTCGTCCAGGCAAAACAACATGAAGCTGATACCCGCTTGCTTGACCGCACTTGGGTCGGTGCGCACCAGGCAGAAAATCCAGTCTGAAAGGTTGGCTTCCGAGGTCCAGATCTTCGATCCGTTGATCAGATAGAAGTCACCCTGGTCCACGGCACGGGTCTGCAATGAAGCCAGATCGGATCCGGCGTTGGGCTCGGAGTAGCCCTGGCACCAACGCAGTTCGCCGCGGGCAATTCTGGGCAGATGCCGCGCTTTTTGTTCGTCGGTGCCCATTTCAAGCAGGATGGGGCCAACCAGGCTAAAGCCCCCGCCGGTCAGCGGGACGGGCGCGCGCGACGCCTGCAGGGCATCGCCGAGCGCTCGGGCGGCGGCTTTGTCCAGGCCAGCGCCGCCGTAGCGCTGGGGCCATTGTGGCGCGGTGAATCCGCGCTCAACGCAGGCGTCGAACCAGCGTTGAAATGCAGGGACGGTGATCGGCTGCTTGCGGCCTCCGCTGAACTCGAGCTTGCGGCCTCGAATCTCCTCCGGGCAGGCTTCGTTTACCCAGGCGCGCAGCTCGTCGGTGGATGTCATCGGTTGGACTCCCATTGCCTTTTTATAGACGATCTGGTCTCAGATTTCAGTCCCAACGTAACGCCAGATCTCGCGACCGGCGCACCCACACGCGCTAAGATCAACGCAGGACGTCATGCAACGGACATCAACGTGAGCGAAATAAATTCTGAGACCTGTGACGGCGTATTTCACTACATGGCCGCGTCCACCACAGCTTCGCTGTACCGCAATGGTCAGGTGATGATGCGCAGGGATGCGGATGGCAATACGGCTGAAAGTAGCGGTGTTGCGCTGGAACCGCACAAGATGTCGGTGCGCAACGCGCGGCTGCTGGCAGGTGACCTTGCGCTCACCTGCGCGACCAATGGATTTGAGCTCGTTGCTCAACCGTTGGCGGACACCTCGCTCGACTTCACCGATCACACCCAGGTGGTCAACGACTACTACCCTCAGTGTGCGGCAGTGGTGGAGCAGATTACCGGTGCTCACGCCTACGCATTCGATCACAACGTGCGCTCGGCGACCGGCAAACAGGAACGCCAACGCATCGCCGGTGGCCAGCAGGTTCAGGAACCGGCGCACCTCGTGCACGGAGATTACACGCTGCGTTCGGCGCCCGAGCGGTTGCAGCAGCTGACCCAGCCACCCAGCGGCAACGATACGCTGCTGGACGTTCTGCAGGCGGGCGAGAGCCTTATCGCGGACGCGGACGCGGCGGGAGCTTTGGCTGACGGCGGCCGCTACTCCATCATCAACGTCTGGCGAAACATCGATCCAAAGCCTGTGGCCACCCACCCGCTCGCGTTGTGTGACGGTCAGACCGTTGTGCCGGAAGATCTTATCGTCTTCGAGATCCACTACACCGATCGCATCGGCGAAAACTACTTCGCGAAATACTCACCGCGCCATGAGATGTACTACTACCCGGCCCTGACGAGGGACGAAGTGGTGCTGATCAAACAGTGGGACTCGGCGGGAGGGCTTGCGCGTTCGCAGGGACGCATGGGCGATGCCGAGGCTGGCGGTGCGCCCTGCTCATTCAATTTTCACAGTGCGTTCGAAGATCCGAACTCCCCACCTGATGCGCCGGACCGCTGGAGCATCGAGGTGCGGTGCATGGTCATTTATCCCTGAGCAACGCCCGTTTCGGATTGCGGCGGGTTTGTGGCTACGTTCCGCTCAGCCGTGCAACCAGCGGCGCGAAGCCGTCAACGCAGCGGTCGAGAATGCTCACATAGCTGAATCCGTAGAGTTCGCGGCGGCGCTCCAGTTCCTCGCACATGTAATCAATGGATCCGACCAGCGCGTGCGGGAAGGCGAGAAACGTGTCGAGGTCCATGCCGAGTTCGCGGCCCATGGCTTCGGCGGTCTTCGTTTGCCGGTCGGTCACGGCCCCGAAGTAAATGCCGATCTCCAGCTCGATGTCGTCGAATCGGTCACCGGCGCCTTGTCGGATCCAGCCGATCTTGTCGAGGGTGCCCTTGGCCGTGGACAGCGCGGCGACGTTGTCACCGCCCGTCCGTCCGGCCCGGTTGTTGAAGTTAATGCTGGCAATGTCCGCTTCGCGACCGGCCAGACGCAGAACCCGCGGCGATCCACCGCCGATCATGATCGGAACCTCGCCTACCGGTCGAGGCGAACCCTCAAAGCCGACCGCGCGTGCCTGCTCGCCTTTGAAGTCAATGATGCCGCCGGTGCGATGCGCCTTGGCAATCTCGATGGTCTCTTCGAGCCGGTCGATGCGCCGGCCGATGTCATCGTAGGCGACGCCGATGGCATCGTATTCCCCCTGAATCCAACCAGCACCCAGACCAAGCTCAAAGCGCCCGTCGGAAAGGAAATCGATGGTCATGGCTTCTTTGACCAGCACCGTGGCGGGGCGATAACTGCAACAGAATACCCGGCAGCCAATCTTCAGCGTGGAGGTCGCCTCGGCGGCCATGGCCATGGCGGGCACCGCGGCGAGTACTTGAGGCGGGTGGCTGGCATCCGCCGCGGGGCCCGGCCCCAGATAGTGATCCGCCAGGTGGAAGGCCGAAAAGCCTTCGGCTTCTGCCGCCTGAGCCTTGCCGCGCCAGTCGGCCGCGGAGGTTGCGTCATAGGCCTGCCATGAAAATCGAAACGGCTTGTGCGTGGACATCTTGAATCCTTGTGGAGATTGACCGGGGGTGTCGTTGTCCTGATTGGCTATACTCGGTGCTTCGATATTCTTAGGGACGGACTATGTTAACGCTTCACTTCGCGCCCAATTCCCGGGCGGGTCGCATCGTGTGGTTGCTCGAAGAACTCGGGTTGCCCTATGAGGTCAACAAGATGGCCTTTCATCCCAAGGATCTCAAATCCGATGCGCATCGTGCGCGCCATCCGCTGGGCCGAATCCCGGTGCTCGATGATGGCGACGTCCGCATTTACGAGTCCGGCGCCATCGTCGAGTACGTGCTCGAGCGCCACAAAAATGGTGGCCTGAAACCCGCCGTCGACGCCGACGAGTATCCGGAGTACCTGCAATGGTTCCATTACTGCGAGGGCATGGTGATGCCGCCGGTGAATACCATTGTTGTGCAGACCGTATTGTTGCCACCCGAGCGTCGAGACGAGACCGCGCTTGGTCAGGCACAACGGTTGTTGTCCAAGGCGTTGGCGCCGGTGGACGAGGCACTGGCCCGAAGAGACTATCTCATCGGCGACTTTTCGGCGGCGGATGTCATGTTGGGCCACGCCTGTTTCATGAGCAATCGACTCGGCTGCGTGTCTGATGACCTGGCCAATTTGAAAGCCTACGTCGGCCGCGTCGAGGCAAGACCAGCGTTTCAGACCGCGATCCAAATGTGAGGGCAGCAGGCGCGATGGCGGAGCCGATCTCGTATCCTCCGATTCAGGTTCGCGACCTCGATCTGCGCCCGGACGAATCCACACCGCGCTACTGGTTTGGCGGCGATCCGTTTACCACCCATTTTTTCAATGCCATCTCGACCACGTTTCCAGACGGCGAACGCTTCTTCATCCGTAGCGTGCGGCACTATTCCGATGCTATTGCCGATCCCACCCTCGTGGCGGAAGTAGCCGCGTTCGCCGGCCAGGAAGCGCGGCACAGCCGCGAGCACGACAGCCACGTCACGCTGTTGATCGATCAGGGATATCCGGGTCTGCGAATATTCAATCGAAATCTGCGCACCGTCACCGGCTGGCTGAATGCGCATGCGCCGCGCGCGTCACTGGCGCTGACCACGGCCATCGAACATGTTACCGCGGTCGTCGCCCATCAGATCCTGGAACAGCCCGATACCTGGACCGGTCGCATGGACCCGAGCATGCAACGGCTGTGGCGCTGGCATGCGGTGGAAGAAACCGAGCACAAAGCGGTGGCGTACGATGTGTATCAGCTAGCGGTGGGATCGGTGTGGATGCGGCGGCTGGCGATGGCGGACGCAACGGTCGGATTTCTGGCCGAGGTATTCTTCCGGCACGCCTACCTGTTGATCAAAGACCGGCAGATGCGTCCGAGCGTGCTCATGCGCGGCTTCGGAGTGCTGTTCGGGCGCGGGGGTTTCATTCGCGTCCTGTGGACGCCGCTGATGGAATTCTGGCGGCGTGACTTTCACCCCTGGCAGATCGACAACACGGCTTTGCTCGCGCAGCGCAAACTCGAATGGGGGTTTGCGGCCGCGAGCCGTTCAGAGACGTGAGTAACGCGGCGAGATCTGCGCGGGTACCCGGCTTACCCGGCTACTTCATTGTGTTCGTTGCGTCCATGGTGGCCATTGGCCCGTTCGCCATCGACACCTATCTGCCCGCGATGCCGACCATGGCGCAGAGCCTGAATGTCGATATCGTTTCCATCAACAGCACATTGAGCGCATACCTGTTCGGCTTCGCGTTCGGGCAACTGTTTGGCGGTCCGATCTCAGACCAGATCGGCCGGCGTCCGGTTGGGATGCTGGGCCTGATCGTATTTAGCGGATCGTCACTGTTCATCGCCGCCGCCGATTCCATGTCGGCGCTGCTCGCATTGCGTGCGGTTCAAGCCGTTGGCGGTGGTTTTGCCACGGTGATCTGTATGGCCATGGTTCGAGACGCCTACCCGCCGATGGAAGCCGCGAAACGCTTTCCCGTGGTGATGCTTGTGATGCTGGGTGCGCCGCTGGTCGCCCCCGCCATCGGCGCTGCGTTGCTGAGCTTCG
>JAYGEV010000311.1:0-7188 GCA_046582225.1 Pseudomonadales bacterium | reverse complement strand
GACAATGTTGCTGTCGTTGTCATATTCGCCGCTCTCGAGCTTCGCCTTACAGTCAGCCAGATGCTCGACGAACATCGATTGGGCTCCCATGGCCTTGCGTGTGCGATCCGGGGTCATCGCGCCGGTGTTCATCATCTCCATGATCTCCGCTGCGGGCCGGAGCATCATGCCAACCTGGGTCACGATGCCGTCGCGCACCCAGTCGATCTTGCTGCCGCTGTGATCTTCCAGCGGGATCCCAAGCATGCGAAAGATCACGAACAGCGGAAACCTGATCGACAGCGCCGCATGCAGGTCCACCTGTCCATCTGCGATGAAGCCATCGATGGTCTCGTCCACGAACGCCTGCATCTGGGGAATCAACGACTCGAAATACGCAGGCGAAAACGCACTGGCCACGATCTTCACCTCAAAGGTGTGCTCGGGCGGATCGACACTGACCAGCACGCCTTCGTCTTCCTGGTAGTTGAGCCCGGGGCCGAACTTGCTCTTCCAGACGTCGTACTTCCTGAGCATGCCCATGATCTCGGGATGAGATGCCACCGCGTAGTGATCGCCGGATTCGGAGTGCGCATACGGGCAACCGCTTGTGTGCATCTCCTGGTAGACGCTCTTGAACTCGCTCAGGAACGGCTCGGCGTTGAAGTCCACCTCCATCACGCCCTGGGTCGCGTGGGTTTTCGGATCGGGCTTCTTATCGTCTGGCATGAGGATTTCTTCTGCCTGAATTCAACCAACTTAGTAACGAGTTGCAGATATCAAGTCAACACGCGGCGCGCGGCGGGCAGCACCGTATGCGTTCGCTAAGCGCCTCGCAGGGTAATCCTGAAGGTGGTGGGTCCGTCACCCCCATCCAGCCGCAACTCCCCGTGGGTTTGCTTGAGCAGCGCGGTCGCAATTGTGAGACCGAGCCCGGTGCCACCCTGTTCGCGCTCGGTGGTAAAGAACGGATCGAACACTTTCGCCCGATTGGCATCCGAGATCCCGCCGCCATCATCCCGCACGAACAGGTCGACGCCTCCCGAATCCTCCTGGGCCCACACGGTGACCTGATTTGCGTGGTGTTGAATCGCGTTTTCGAACAGAACTTCCAGAACCGCGTTCAACGCATCCGGCTGACCGAACGCGATGGCGCCTGCGCTCACGCCGTTGGTATCTATGGCCACCTGTTCTGAGTACGCGCGAACCGATTCTTCGATCACTTCGGCCAGCTTGAAGGGTTCTGAATCGGGGGTGTGAATTTCCGCCCGGGTGAGTTCCATGAGCCGTTCGGTCAGGCGGTGCAGGCGCTGCGGATCCGCGGCGATGTTGTGCAGGAATCTTGCTCGCTGCTCCTCGCTCATGTCGGAATCGTGATCCTACAATACTTCGATCGCCCCGCGGATGCCCGCAATAGGGGTCTTGAACTCATGCGACACATGACGGGAGAAGTCCTGCAGGTAGCTCGCGCGCTGCTCCAGCGTGGTGGCCATGCCGGCGATGGCCTCCTGCAGCCTGGCGAGTTCCACCGTACGAGGTACAGGCGCATTCGCACCCGCTACAGGGGGAAACGCGCTGCGCTCGCATGAAGATGACTCCGTCATGACGGGATATCGATCATCACCCTTGCAGCAGCACTCGTCGTGGGCGTATCGACCACGCCCAAAGCGAGAAGGTACCCCTAGTAATCGAAAGCCAGGCGCTAGTCCGCTTCGCCAAGGCCCAGATATCGATCCAGGGTCTGGTGCAACAGCCGAACGCGCACCTCCTGGTAATTCAACAGCGTTTCGCCGGGCTTGCGCGCGGCGTGAAAGCCTTCCTGCTGGGCGCGAAGGTTACCCGTGTCCTGGTCATAGACCTCGCCCAACGTGACGTCGAACCCATCAATGGTCGTGAAGCTCTCGGGCTCGGTCAGCCTGACCGGTGTTGCCGGTATTGGCGGCGAACCTTCGTCAGGGACCGGGCGCAGGATCAGCAACTCGAACAGGGTGCGGTTGGGATCGTTGCCGATGGGTCGAAACCGGTAAACCATCGGCAGCGAAAGCTGCGGAAAAAGAATCATGTTCGGGAACAACCCGTACTGTGAGACGTCGATCATCTCGGTGTCGGTATAACGACTGAGATCGGTTCGATATTTCTCACCAAGCTCCCGGCGCAGAACCCAGGCCATCACGATTCGCGCCGATTCTCCAGGCCCCACCACCACATCGTCACCGACCACGGCGCGATCGCCGACCAGCATCATGTCCACCAGTTCCTGTTCGCTGGGCGCGGGATCAATGGACGGGCTCGAGACCCCGAACGCGCAGAAGAAACGACATACGTTGTCGTTGAACACGTCGTACTGGGTGCCTTCGTCGTCGCTGCCGTAGAGCAACTGCGGGTGGGTTTTCTGGGTGTGGTAGTTCTCGATGAAGGCTTCCTTGGCCGATTTCCAGTTGCACGCCAGTTCTTTTTCTATGTGCAGTTCCACGAACCGGCCGGCCATGTCGAAGTTTTCGAAATGCTCGGGAATCGGCGTCAGATAGTCCGCCAGCGGGTCTGCATCCGGATCCAGATTGATAAACACGAACCCACCCCACAGATCCACCGCCACAGTCGGCAACGAGAAATCACGTTCCGCCACGTGGGGTGCATCCCAGGAATAGGGTACGCGCTGCAACTGTCCACTGAGGCTCCACGTCCAGCCATGGAACGGACAGCTGATTTCGTCAAAACAACCTTGCGAGGCGCCGGGACGAAACTTGGTGCCCCGATGCAGACACGAGTTGATGTAAGCCCGGATGTTCTCATCTTCGTCTCGGACGATGAGCACCGAGTGTCGGCCGATCTCGTAAACGTAGTAGTCGCCCACTTCCGCAACGTGCTCCTCCCGACAGGCCCACTGCCAGGTTCGGGTCCACATGCGCTCCATTTCCAGGTCGAAAAAATACTGGCTGGTATAGCGATCAAAGGCGATGTCCTCATCGCCTAGAAAGCGCGGGCTTTCCTGTTCGAATACCGGCGGCACCGGACGTCCATCCCGATGCACCAGTTCCTGGGCTGAGGCGGTGGACGACCTGGCGATGGGTCGCGAAGACGAACTGGCCATTGAGTGATTCCTGGTGACCGGCGGCGAATGACCGACTGGACGAATGTATAATGCAAAACTGCGGGGAAACAAAGCCGAATCGGGAGCAGTTCATGGGACAACTGGAAGGGAAGCGTGCCGTCATCATTGGCGCCTCGCTGGCAGGAAACATGGGCCAGGCGATGGCCAGTCGCTTTCGAGACGAAGGCGCGCAGGTGGTGGTCGCCAGCCGACAGGCCGACGCGTCAGCCGCATTCGCCGAATCCATCGGCGCTCAGGCGATCGCCTGCGACATCACCAATCGCAACGACGTATTCGCGCTGGCCGAGTTCGCCACAGAAACCATGGGTGGTCTGGACATCGCGATCAACTCCACCGGGTTGGCGCTGGGTGGGCCGTTTCTGGAGTTCAGCGAAGACGATCTGGATACCCTGATCGCGCTGCAGTTCAAGGGTTCGTTTTTCTTTCTGCAGGCCATGGTGGCCGCGATGCACGACGGCGGCTCGATCATTCAGATCAGCTCCGCAGTGGCGCATCGTTCAACCACTGTGGACATGGGTTTTGATGCGTATATGGGCACCAAGGCCGGCATCGATCATGTGTGCCGCGCCGTGGCGAACCAGTTCGGCCATCGCGGCATCCGGGTCAATTCCATTGCCGCCGGGCATACCGACACACCCATGCACCAGGGTGCTTATGGCGGCGACATCCCGGACTGGATGAAGGCCGCATTTGCCGACGCAACGCCCCTGGGTCGTTACGGCACATGCGATGACGTCGCCGCAGCTGCCGTGTGGCTGGCGTGCGATGAGTGCTTTATGACGGGTGAGTCGTTGCAGATCAACGGCGGCCTGACCCTGCGGCGCAATCCGCTGCAGGCGGACCTGGACCGCTACGAACGCGAGTTCGGAGCGTAGCCTGCCGCGGTACGTCGATCGGGACGCGCGCATACCACGCTCAACAGTCCTGGAACGATCGCCGCCAGCGCGCGGTTAAGGGGTCGGTCGGGATAGGCGGCCAGCCGAACACGAACGATGGCGCGCGGCGAGTAGAGCGAGACCTGACGCGCCAGCGCATCGAGCAGCGCATCTGGTCGCGGGTAGCCACGTCCATCGAAATCGACCATCTCTCGAGCCGGTAATTCGTGGAACACCATCTGGGGTGCCGCACTTTGATCAAGCGTCAGTTCGCAAAAACCCTTGGTCTCGCTCTTCTCCGCGTACGACGTGCGCTCGATGGAACCGCAGTAGATGACCGGCACCGCTAGATCGAGCACCTGGTGACGATGAATGTGCCCTGACAGAACGGCGTCGAAATGTGTCGGCAGCTGTGTTCCTGCAATCACATCGGCGCCACCACGAAAGGTAAAGTTGGCGGGTCCCACCACCGCCCCATCGACCGCGTGATGCACGCACAGCAGACGATGCTCGGCCGGGAACCGCTCGGCCTCGCACTGACGAACCGCGGCGCTGAAACACCCCCGTACGTTTTTCAGGTATGGGAATCCGGAGACCGCCAGGCGCTCGTTGCCAATGTCGAAGCAAAAAGTACGTGGCCGGTCGAACACGTGGATGTTCGGATGATTCAGGAACAGTGACGGCGGTAATACCGACCGTTCATGATTGCCCGGTACGATGGCGATGGGAATCCCCGTATCAGCGAATTCGAACACACTCTGGTAAGCACGCTCGACAATCCTTGGATGCACCTTGCTGCGAAAGAAGAAATCACCACCGTGAACCACAAGGTCGGCCTCGGTGAGAACCGCATGGTCGAGTACGTGCTGAAAGTTGGCAAAGAAATCAGGACCGCGGCGGACTTTCTCGGTACGGGGCCGAACGGGATAGTTGAACCCGAGGTGAGTGTCGGAAAAGAAGACTACGCGTACTGACATCAAGCGATGATACTGTATATACATACAGTGTTCTATTCAGCGACCCGGAACCGGTATTTCGTGTAGCGATTCGCATCCGTTCGTTCGTGCTTCATCGCGCATGCGGGTTGCTGCTGACATAATTCGGCACGCATCAGCCACCGCCCAAGGAATCGCCAATGAGAATATTCGTCCACGCATCGATCGTTGTTCTCGCCATGGTGAACGTCGCCGAAGCTGACGAGAAATTCGATCCAACCACCTGCGGCGCGGTAAAAGGAGCGGTGGAGCAGTTTCTCACGCTTGCCGACGCGAGCTTCAAGGAAGCGGAAAAGCTTAGACAGAGTGCCGATATGAAAGCGGCCGACGTGAATTTTAAAGAGGCGATCTCAATGAGTGAGCTGGCTGAAAACTATTCCGCGGTCTACACGGCGGTGGAACTCGGCGAGACGCCAACTCAATAAAGCGATGGGTTGGGTGGCGGACAACGCGGAAGAGCAAAACAGGATCAAGTTGTTGCTCCAACAGATCGCGATTGCGGAGCAGCTGAGCCGAGCCGCCGGTGGATAGAGCCGGATCGGACGGCGTGATTTATTCGGTAAGGGTTCGAACACAACACATGCGGAACACCCCTGAGACGGGTAGCGGCCATTGGCGATCTGGTTTGCGGTGAGTTGTCTATAAGCCAAAAGCTGTCAACGGGCTTCCACTGATTGAGTCCAAGTTGCAGACTTTTCGATTAACGCGCCCACCACGGCCTCTTTGCCCTGCATGTACCCAACGTTGTCATTTCTGAACTTGCTCGCGAGTTTGGTTTTGTGATGGCCGTACTGCTCTGATTGTTTTGGATGAGCCCGCAAATAGTCACGGAACGCCAAAATCTCAGCAATTTGGAAATGCCCTTCTGCGCACACATGCACATGGACTAGGTGACTAACACCTTCTTTGCGTACGTAGTAAAAGCGGCCGGGTGTCCCTGGCACAACGGCGTCTAAGCATTCGCCTCGACAGACATACCCGGAGTCCTCCATCAGTGGATCGAATCCTGCAATGTTGGTGCCCTTGGGAACTTCGATCAGAATGTCGATTGTTGGTTTGGCGCGAAGATCTGGAACCGCTGTGCTCCCCACATGATGAATCTTCGTTGCGGCACCTGCGAAAACCTCACGTAGACCCATCGCCTCACGCTCAAAATCCTCGGGCCAACCAGGGTTGTAATCGACCACTTCAAGTTGACGTTTTGTCTGCATGGTTTGGGGATGATCGCAGAAACACCAAAGGGCAGCGATGGGCAGAGGCTGTGTAAAAACTATTTTGCTTTCGCGAAGTGGCTGAAAAACGCACACGAGAGCCGCTTCCTTTAGAGCGTGGCGTGAACGAATCGCAAAGGAGAGCGTTCTCATACACGTTTTGTTTTCGAGCTAGGAGTTTTCACACAGCCTCGGCACAAAGCGGGCATGGCGTTGTGCACTGCACGAGTCCGCTTTCGAGAGCCTTGCGCGATTAAGCAGTAGCTTTCACTGCCAGCTGTTTGCGCGTCGGACATCGGTCTTGAACGACCTCGACACCGAGCGCGCGCGGGCAGGCGTGGTCAGGGTGGTCGTGCAGCACCCACTCAACCCAGGGTTCAAACCCCTCCAGGACGTAGGATTCGGCAGCCAGCGCATCTGGCGCCATGACGATAAAAACGAACAAAAATACCGCTGATCGCATCTCTCACCCTCCTTTATCGCGCACAGTCTTCTTTGCGGGAACCCGGTTTTCGCGATTCCAATACAATACGACCACGTCCGGGTGTTATGTTAGGGATGGGAACGAGGTAAATCTTGAGAGTAAGCGCATGTCGATCCGAATAGACCCAGCCAGCGGTCTAAAAATCTTCAACACCCGTGCCGCCAAGGCGACCGACAAGATTGCCGGTAAGGGCTATTCGGTCATCGCCGACGAGGCGCTGACCACGCTTCCCCCCCAACCTGCCGGGGCGGTATTCAATGCCGAGGAACAGGCGCGATACCGCGAGTTCAAAGAAATACGAAGAGGCGCCGCCGACTACATGGCCATGGAAGGCGAGTTCAGCAGATATCTCGAAGACGTGTATTCAGCCGACCCCATACCGCGAGAGGCACTCACCGACGAATGCGAAATTCTGGTGGTTGGCGCGGGATTTGCCGGATTGCTGCTATGGCACAAACTTCGCGAAGCGGGTTTTGAGGACGTCCGGTTTTGTGAAAAAGGCGGCGACGTCCGGGGCACGTGGTACTGGAAC
>JAYGEV010000263.1:0-2499 GCA_046582225.1 Pseudomonadales bacterium | reverse complement strand
ATCCGCCCGGGGATCATTTGATGGCATTCGCGTTGCCGGGCAACGCGCCGTAATACTTTGCAAACCAACCGTCCACACAGTAGTTTCGAAACCAGCGTTTTCTCTGAAATTGGTGAATACCCATGAACCAGTCCAACAAGTTGAGCTACCTCGTTCGCGGCGCGATCTGCACCGCGTTACTCGTCTGGGCGACTCATGCCGGGTCCGTAGCCTGGGCGGCCGGCTTTCAAGGTCAGGTTACCGACGATAAGGCCGGAACATCGATTGCCGGCGCTATGGTGACGGCGCGTTTTGGCGAGCCGTTTCAGGAACGCACCGTGTTCACCGATGACGAAGGCCGCTACGCGATGGCAGGGTTGCCCGCCGTGACCAACCACCGCATTCGCGTACGGCGTATTGGCTGGGAAGATCTGCGATCCTGGGATCACCAGACTGCTGCTGAAGGTCTGATCGATCTCGATCTGGGAATGGCGCGCCACACCGACCCGGCTGAGGTGGCCGCTCAGTTGCCAGCAAATCACTGGTACGCGCTGGTCTTGGACAAACTCACCGATGAATACGAGCGCGAACAGTTCGTGCGTCAGTGCACTTTTTGTCATCAGCAGGGCAACGCCGCCACCCGCCTGGTGCGCGATATCGAAGAGTGGGACAAGGTGCTGGCCCTCATGGCCCGCATGGGTGCTGGGCTCGATGCAGACTTGCGCGCCCGGATGCCAGAGCTGTTGAATGCCGCCTACGATCCCGAAACCGCTGTTCCAGCGTTGACCCAGGGTTGGGAGAACGCCCACGAGTTTTCGCCGGCCCCGTCGGCCGAGGTGCGGCGGTCGATCATCGATGAATATCAGCTGGGGGGCAGATCGTCCGTGCAGCACGACATGATCGTGCATCCGAGCGGCCACATTTACTCCGTGGACATGACCACGGACACTCTGTACCGGATGGATCCTCGGGTGGCCGATGGCGGCCGAGAAGCATTCCGCATTCCCACCGAAGGACTTGCTCTGGGTGGGGGATTGTCAGCCGCGCTGCCATCAAACTCGGACATGCGGGTAGGGCCTCACTCACTGCAGGTTGATGGCGACGGCGCGGTCTGGATTACCCTGGCGGTCGGCAACCTGCTGGCGAAGTTCGACCCCACCGACAGCTCATTTGCGATGGAACCGCTGCCGGGCGGAATCTATCCGCATACCCTTCGGGTCGATGACCGTGGCCGTATCTGGTACACGATCGCGGTGTCCAATCACGTCGGCATGTACGATCCTGCCACCGGTCAGCACGAGACCATCCGGGTGCCGGCCAGAAGCTTTGGCGAAGCGGTGATGCTGCGCGCGCTGCCGTTTGTGATTTGGTTGAGCCAGTATGTCGATCTCGATATTGGCGGTGGTGGGGAAGGCGGCGGCCTGCCAACACCGTACGGAATCGACTTCGCTCCGAATGGGGACGTCTGGTTCAGTCAACTCAACGCGCACCGGATTGGTCGAATCGATCCGGAAAGTTTTGAAATAACGATGATCGACACGCCCTTCAGCGCGCCTCGGCGCATGCGCTTCGACTCCAAGGGGATGCTCTGGATACCGGGGTTTTCATCCAACGTGTTGTCCCGCTTCGACCCCCAGTCGAGCGAGTTCACCAACTACACGATACCGGTAGAACCCGTGGGTACGGAGACGCCGTACTCTCTGAATGTCGATCGGCGCACCGATACCGTGTGGATCTGCGGTACCAACAGCGACACGCTCATCAGCTTCAACACCAGCAGCGAACAATTTACCATCTATCCGTTGCCAACCCAGGTGACCTATACCCGTGATATCGACTTCGATACCGAGAGCGGCATATGGACGTCGAATTCGAACGCTCCGACCTGGCAGATTGAGACCGGCGTGCCGCGCGTGCTGCGGCTCATTCCGGGCCGCGACCCGGATGTGAGCATGAGCGTTTCCGGATCGCGATGAGCCGGAAGCATTGGCGTGCTGTTGCTACGGTCTGGGTGGCAGGTGCGCTGGCGGGCTGTACCGCGGGCGACGATGGTGGCCAAGCCGAGCAGGTGGCGCTCGCGCGTCAGGCTGACGACCTTGCCGCGGGCCTGGGCGAGACACTGGCCGAAGGACCGGACCTGATTGTCCGGCTGGCGTTTGGCGAAGAAGCCGATCTGGATCTGTATGTTACCGATCCGTTGCTCGACACCGTCTATTTCGCGCGTCATGAATCACGCACCGGTGGACGAATCTCGGCCGACGTGCGCTGCGACTCATCCGGATCGAGAATCGAAGAAGTGCGCTTCGACGCACCCTGGGCCGGTCGTTATCGAGTTGGCGTTGACCACCCGAAACGCTGCGACGGAGCCTCGCCACCCGCCCCGGCGGCGTACGCGGTGACCGCGCAGGTGAACGGTAAGACCTATACAGCCAGCGGTTCGGTCGCCGTTGAGCAATTCCAGCTGGTCGTGCTGGAATTTGAATTGCAGGAAGGATCAGCCGATGCGCAGCTTGCCGAAAC
>JAYGEV010000247.1:0-4248 GCA_046582225.1 Pseudomonadales bacterium | reverse complement strand
TTGCTCGAAGCCGGCGGCGCGGATGTGAGTCCGTTGATCGGCATACCCAAGGGTATTGGCAAGCTGGCACAGAGCCCCCGTCATGCATGGTTCTTTCCGATCGAGCAATCACGCGCGCCCGATCTACCGGCAAGCGAGGTGTGGGTGCGGGGCAAGGTGCTGGGAGGTTCGAGTTCAATCAACGGCATGATCTACTCGCGCGGACATCCCGAAGACTACGACGAATGGAACGCTCTGGGCGGGCCGGGCTGGGGTTGGTCCGAGATGAAGGCCGCCTATCGAGCCATCGAAGATCATGAACTCGGTGCGGCAGACCACCGCGGCTCTGGTGGAGCGATTCACATCAGCACCGGAAAACTTCGTTATCCCGCTGCGGAAGCGATGATCGCAGCCGGCGAGCAGATGGGTCTGGGCCGCAAGAACGATCTCAACGACGAAGATCTTGAAGGTGTGGGTTACTACGCCCACAACATCAAGCGCGGGCGCCGCCAGAGCGCAGCCAGAACTTTTTTGAAGGCGGCGCGGCGCCGCGGAAACCTGCGGGTGCAGGCGAATTGCCACGTGGACCGGGTGCTGTTCGAAGCCCGGCGCGCCGTCGGGGTCGCCTGCCGGATCGACGGAAAGGAAACGCTGTTTAGAACCCGCGGCGAGGTGATTCTCAGTGCAGGGACCATCCTCTCGCCGAAAATATTACAGCTTTCCGGCATCGGGCCCGCCGAACATCTCATCGACAACGGAATCGACGTGCTCCACGACAGCCCGGATGTGGGTGCGCATATGCGCGAGCACCTGGGTTTTTCAATGCCGCACCGACTGACGAGCAGCGCTGGGTTGAACTGGCGCCTGCGCGGTTTAGGGCTCGCGCTCAGCGCGCTGCAGTACGTCATCACCCGCGCCGGCCCGCTGGCCACCGGGCCGTTCGAAGTCGGTGCGTTCGTCCGTTCCGCGCCCGGTGCAAATCGGCCCGATACGCAGCTCTATCTCGGCGCGTTCACCTACGCGCGGAGCGGCGACAACTTTCCGGTGCAGCTGGCAACGCCGGACACCGAGCCAGGCATGACCATCTACGGCCAGCTGCTCAATCTGACAAGCGAGGGCACGGTGCGCCTCAGATCCGCAAACCCCGACGATCCGCCGGTCATCAAACCCAACTGGCTCACAACCGAGTACGACCGGCAGAGCGCTGTCGCAATGGTGAAATACATGCGGCGCTACGTGCAGCAACCCGCGCTGGAACCCTACGTCGGCGAAGAGCTGGTGCCTGGAGATGTGTGCCAGAGCGATGCGGACATCCTGGCTGCGGTAACGCGACTATCCACCAGCGGCCTGCATGGCGTGGCAACCTGTCGTATGGGGCGTGACGAGCGTGCGGTAGTGGACAATCGTCTGCGCGTTAAAGGCGTGGACAATCTGCGCGTGGTCGACTGCTCGATCATGCCGTCGCTGGTCTCGGGAAATACCAACGGTCCGGCCATGGCCGTGGGCTGGCGGGCGAGCGATCTGATCATTGAGGATCGACTTGGCATACAATCGAGCGGTTCATCTGAGATTCCACACTCGAGGGCTATCCGATGAAAGATCATCGCGGTCTGCATCACCTCGGACTTGCCACCCACGACATGGAGGCAACTCTGGATTTTTACGAGAACACCCTGGGCTTTACCACGCGGGTGTGCGACATCATCAAGCCTGAGGGCGGTGGCGCAATTCGCCACGCGTTTCTGGATGCCGGCAACGGCGAGCTGATCGCGTTCATGGAGTGTAATGACGTTCCGGGAATAGCCGATGATTTCGACCCCGGCATCAACCGTGGGCTGGGCATTCCAGGTGGCATCATTCATTTTGCATTCGAGGCAGACTCACCTGCAGAGCTGCAGGACAAGCGCGAATACCTGCAGGAAAAAGGCGTCGAGGTGACCGACGTCGTGGACCACGGCTGGTGCCAATCGATCTATTTCAAGGATCCCAATCACTTGCAGCTCGAGTACTGCTGTCTCACCCAGACTCTGGAAGACAGCCACGTCGCCGATCGCCAGAGCGATGCCTGGCGCAGCCTCGCCCGGCGCTAGTTAGTCTGAATCGGCCTGCAACGCCCTGATCGCTTCTTCAGCGATGTCGAAGCCGCGCATGGCTGTCTCTACCGAGATCACGATGGGTGGGCACATTCGCACCACGGGGCCTCCACCGGAAACCACCAGGCCCCGCTCCAGACAGTTGCGATAGAACCGCTGACCGGCCTTCAGGTCGGGTTCCCGGGAGTCTTTGTCCTTGACGAACTCCAACGCCATCAGCATGCCCTTGCCCCGGGCATCGCCAATGCAATCGTAGGTCTGGCGCATCTGCTGCATGCGCGTGAGGCAAGCCTCACCCACGGCCGCAGCGTGATCCAAAAGCCCCTCCTGCTCGATGGTGTTGAGCACCGCCAGCGCCGCGGCGCAGGACCCGGGCTGACCACCGTGGGTTGAAGACGGCTGAGTCTGCTGCAGCGCATCTTTGAGCCCCTCTCGTACCGCGAGTACCGATATCGGCATCCCGTTGCCCAGCAGCTTGCCAAAAATCACCGCGTCCGGGATGACGCCGTAGTGCTCGGAAGCGAACCAGGTTCCCGTGCGCGCAAATGTTGCAAACTCGTCGAGCACCAGCAACATGTCATGGCGATCCGCGATCTCCCGCAACCGGGGAAGAAATTCGTCCGGATAGATGCGCGCGCCGCTGCCGTTGCTGATGGGTTCGGCGATGATGCCGGCCAGCTTGCCGTGACTGTTGCTCAACATCGCCCGCTCGAGAAAATCCACACAGTGCATCGCACAGTCCGGATAGGTCTTGCCGAACTCACAGCGATAGCAGAACGCGCCCGGAAGGGTGATGTAGCCAGACGGTCGCGGCCCGCTGGCCGGATTGCCGAACGAGGTGGCGATGGCGCCGGTGGTGCGCCCGTGGTAGTCGCCATACAGCGACACGAACTCGTGCCCGCCAGTCGCGGCCCGGGCGACACGCATGCCCGCCTCAGTGGCCTCGGTGCCAGTATTGAAGAACTGGAACACGTTGAGATCGCCCGGGGTAATGGTCGCGAGCTTCTCCATCAACGCGACCCGGGCATCGGTTGGGAAATCGCGAACGTTCAGCAATCGGCCTGCCTGCTCGGAAATCGCCGCGGTCACCTTTGGATGCGCATGACCCAATCCCGCCACCATGTGACCCTGGGTAAAGTCGATGTAGGTGTTGCCGTCTGCATCGGTGAGGGTGACCCCCCGGCCCTCGGTGAACGCGATGGGCAGCATCTTGACGAGTTGAAAGTAACTGCCGTACTGAAACTTCTCGGTCTTGTCGAAGAGTTCCCGTGAGCGCGGGCCCGGCAGCGGGCCTTGAATCGATGGCGCCCCAACTGCCGCCGCGTTTGCCCACTCCACCGACTGCGGCAGGCTCTCCCTTCGGGTACTGGTACTGGTACTGGTATCGACGTCTGCAGAATCCGGCATAGGTCACCCTCCCTCATCGCCAAGTATACAAGCGCCTGCACCTGGACCGCACGTATCCAGCGGGTTTGCCCATGCTAAGATCGAGCCAGGGTAAGGGAGACCATCGATGCAGGATCTAGCGGGCCGCATAGCGGTCGTCACCGGTGGCGGCAGCGGCATCGGCAAGGCGCTGGCCATGGCGTTCGCGAACCAGGGGATGCACGTTGTCATATCCGACATCGATCGCGCGGCTGCCGAAGCGGCGGCAGGCGAAGTGCAGGCCATTGGCGTGAAGGCGCTGGCCGTCGAAACCGACGTCGTTAATCCCGACTCGATAACCGAGCTGGCAGACGCCGTTTACGCTGAATTCGGCAACGCCCATATCATCTGCAACAACGCCGGCGTGGTAACCTTCAAACTCGCCCAGGACATGACCGACGTTGACTGGGACTGGGTGCTGGACGTCGACCTGTACGGAGTCATATACGGGGTCCTGGAATTCCTGCCGCGCATGCTCGCCTCCGGCGAACCAGGCCACTTCGTAAACACCGCATCCATCGCCGGCGTGATCCCCGGGGTGACGCCGGGAATCATCGCCTATACCGCAGCCAAACACGGGGTGGTGGGGTTATCTGAAGCGATGCAGCTCGATCTGGCCGATACCGACATCGATGTGAGCGTGGTCTGTCCGGGCGGGGTTGCAACGCGTATCGCCGACGCAGAACGCAATCGACAGGCGCGCTATGGAGGCCCGGCAACGCTCGAACCCATTCCAGGGGACAACACGCCA
>JAYGEV010000220.1:0-8823 GCA_046582225.1 Pseudomonadales bacterium | reverse complement strand
AACGCTATGTAACCGCCACCTGGATCCTCGACTGGTATGGGTTGGAAGCGCCGGAACAGGTATTCAAAAGTGCTGATGTGGCCCAGGTTGGCGATCGGCTGTTCCTCGACGAAAAATTCATTGCCACCATGAGCCATCTGGCCGGCGCGATACGGCTTCCGGAATTCACGCTGATCGCGGGTCGCGACGAGCTGCTGCTGGTTTCCAGCGATGGCAGCCGGTCGGTGGAAATAACCCGCATGACGGCGGCCATCAAGCGGCTGGGCATCTGGCGTGGGCAACCCTATCTGGATACCGATAAAGGGTTACTGACCCCGGATGCTCTGCTGATCAACTGGCACCCCGTTAATCCGCCATCGGGCGAAATTATCTGGGCTGTGAAGCTGGGTCTGGAAGGTTCCGAGGCAGCCACCTACCGCGACGCGTTCCGGGTTCAGATGCTGACCATCGAGCGTTGGTTGCAGGACCTGCACAGCGGCCGTTTCTTCGGTTTGATCGGAGTGGTGGTCGTGGACGTTGCCAGCGCCCTGTTGCTGGTGCTCGCCGGAACCGGCCTGCTGTTATGGTGGCGTTTTCGGCGCGGCTGAGCAGCGCCACGGCGGCGATCTACTCGACCTCCAGAAGTTGTCGATACTGACGCATGTGCCGCAACGTCGCGAGTTCGTCGCCCTGATTCTCGTAGATCCGCGACAGGTTGTAGTGTGCATCCGGTACCTCAGGCGCCAGAAGATAATATTCGGCCGCCTTTTCCACGTCGTTGAGCTCATCGTAGACCGTGCCGACGTTGTAGTACGCCAGCTGGTGGTCAGAAACGGCTTCCAGCGCCAGTTCGTAGTGGCGTTTGGCTCGCTTCAGATTCCCCTCGAGCTGCAACAGCCGGCCCAGGTTGACGTGGGCATCGGCGTTGGCCGGGTTGAGTTCGATGGCCCTTGTGTACGCCTCCGGGGCTCGGCCGGAGTCTACCTCTTCCAGATCAAGCCCAAGGTTGTACCAGTCATCGCTGTCCAGACCATCACTTTCCTGAGCGACGATCAGATTGCGATTGGCGATGTTTGCCACGGTGTCCGCCAGCGGGTGCACGGCAAAGTCGAGATGACCCTGACCGCTTTCTATGTCCCACACCTGGCTGTCCTTGCGAACCACCACATTGTTGCCATCGGCAAAGATGCGCACCGCGGTGAGAGACTTGAACTGCTTGAGTTCGGTCTTCAGCTTCAGCAGCACCTTGTTGGCCCTGCGCGCGGACACGTTGGCATCAAGCAACCCTTTGGCGCTGCGCAACAGCACGACATCCTGAAACGTGAATCGATACTCACCGTGATCGCCGCGCGGCGGCGCGAGAAGCTTGCGCCTCACATAGTGACGGATCCGATCAGGCTTCAGCCCGATGAGTTCTGATACTTCCTGAGTGGTGTACCCGCCCATGCGATTGCGAGCTGCTGGTTCCTCTTCGTCAGCTAATTCTTCAGCTACTGTTCAGTTGCAAAAGCCGTTGCTGAGCTTGGGTGATATCGCCCAAAGGCGCATACGACTATAGCGCAGCGGTTGTGCGCCCTCAACATGAGCAGCTCGTGTGGGACCTTATCGGGCTGATATCATGGCCGGAACATCGACGCTGCGATGGCGCAGCAGCGCTACGCCAATCCAGAAAAACTCGAACCAAGGACCACGAAATGTCAGATTTGAAGCTCGGCCTGCAGCTGGGGTACTGGGGCTCGCGACCCCCAACCAACTTCGTCACCATGGCCCAGGAGGCCGAGAAGCTCGGATTCGATTCGGTGTGGACAGCCGAGGCGTACGGCTCGGACGCGCTGACGCCGCTAGCATGGATCGGCGCTCGCACTGACAAGATCCGTCTCGGCACCGGCGTCTGCCAACTCTCGGCGCGCACACCGACCGCTGCCGCGATGGCCGCCCTGACCCTGGATCACATGTCAGCAGGACGCGTCATTCTCGGCCTGGGCGTATCCGGGCCACAGGTCGTGGAAGGTTGGTACGGCGCGCCGTTTTCCAAGCCCCTGGCACGCACGCGGGAGTACATCTCCATCATTCGCCAGGTCCTTGCCCGGGAGGAACCGGTCAGCAACGATGGTCCACACTACCCGCTTCCTTACCGCGGTGAAGGCGCCTGGGGGCTCGGCAAGCCGTTGAAGCCTATCGTTCATCCGCTGCGCTCCGACCTGCCTATATTTCTCGGCGCCGAGGGGCCGAAGAACGTTGCACTGGCCGCAGAGATCGCCGACGGCTGGCTGCCCCTGTACTACTCCCCCTATCGTCAGGACGTATATGCGCCATCGCTGTCCAACGCAAAACCTGGCTTCGAGATCACCCAGGGTGTGGTGGTCAACATTACCGACGACGTTGAGGAGGGATTAATACCGGTGAAACAGATGCTGGGTCTTTACGTCGGTGGCATGGGCGCCAAGGATCGCAACTTCCACAAAGAACTGGTCAGCCGCATGGGCTTCGAAGCAGAAGCCAACAAGGTACAGGATCTGTTTCTAGCAGGGAAAAAAGCCGAGGCTGTGGCCGCTGTACCCGATCAGCTGGCAGACGAGATCTCGCTGGTCGGACCGCTGGAACGCATCAAAGATCGGCTGCAGGCGTGGCGCGAAACGCCGGTTACCTCACTGCTGGTGTCGGCGCGCAGCGCCACCGATCTGCAGACGCTGGCCGAACTCGTGCTCGACTAGCACGGCTCCCGGCGGCCCACCAGGCGGGACAGGACCGTCGCACAGTCGTCGTCAACCTTGAACTCGAGCCAGTCGTCGGCTCGTGTCCGACCGCGATTTACCGCAGCCATGGGCAGGCCGCGCTGGTAGGCGCGTTTCAGAAAACGATAGCTGGAAAGCACCATCAGCGAGGAACCCACTACCAGCAACGCATCCGCCGCATCTACCCAGGCATAGGCGTCGTCGACCCTGGATCTCGGCACCGAATCACCGTAAAACACGACGTCCGGCTTGAGCATCCCACCACAATCGTCACAGCTTGGAACCTGAAATATCGACAGGTCGTTTATCACCAGATCGGCGTCACCATCTGGAGCCAGGTGAGCGCTCGCGTGGAGAACAAAGTCGTTTTGTGTTTCCAGCCACCGCTGCAGATCGGCTCGGGAAATGCGCCGCGCGCATTCAAGGCAGACTACCCATCGCAGATTGCCGTGCAGCTCGACCACCGCGTTCTGACCCGCTCGCTGATGCAGACCATCGACGTTCTGGGTGATCAACCCGTTGAGCGCGCCGCGTCGCTCCAGTTCCGCAAGCGCCAGGTGCGCCGGGTTCGGCTCGGCCTTCTGAAACGACGGCCAGCCGTGCATGCTGCGCGCCCAGTAACGCTGACGCGTCACCTGGCTGGCGACGAAGTCCTGCATCTGAACCGGAGCGGCCCGCTTCCAGTCACCCTGGGCATCACGATAGTCGCCGATCCCCGACGAGGTACTGCATCCAGCTCCGGTGACCACCACCACACGCTGATGGCGAGTGAAGAAATCCGTCAGGCGCGCCTCTGGGTCTGACAAACCGGTCAACGCAGACGGTCGACGGCTTTGATCGCGGCCCTGGCAATTCGCGGCATGTTGGTGCTGCCCATGGGAGTCCCTGCGCCGCTGTTCATGGTCAGCGCGACGGCCAGTTCGCGACTCGGATCGCAAAATGCCCCGCTGCCGCCATAGCCGTAATGGCCAAACGCGTTGGGAGCGCTTACGCCCGCGGTGAACGCCCGGTGATAACCCATGCGCCAGTGCATGGGAATGAACAGGACCCGGTCCCGGGTGCGACTGCGCACCTGGGCAATCTCCCGCAGCGCGTCCCGAGAGAGCAGGCGCACACCATCGAGCTCCCCACCCTGAGCCAACATCGCATACATGCGCGCCAGCGATCGGGCCGTGAACTGACCGTTGACGGCTGGGATGATCGCCTGAACGGTCTCTTCGGCATTCCAGTCGAATTCCTCGGTGAACGGGTTCAGCGCCGAATTGAACTCGGAAAGCTCAAAGCCGAACCGGCCGAGGCCGGCGTCCAACCACTCCATCATGGTCTCCTGCCAGCCTTCCCTGGGGCCGCTGGACACGGACTTTCCGCGAGTCAGTTCCGCTCGCCGATACAACTCGTTGTGCGGCATACCGATGAACAGGCCATCTAACTCAAGCGGGTCCACCAGCTCCTCGGCGAGCACCGCCTGCAGCGATTTACCGGAAATGGCTTCGATGATGCCGCCAACGAGCCAGCCGTAGGTGAGCGCGTGATAGCCGTGAGCATTTCCCGGATCGTGTGCGGGTTCCGCGTCTGCAATGAGCCGCTTCATGTGCTCCCAATCGAGCATCTCGCTGGGCTTGCTGATCATCTCCGTCACCCGGTATAACCCGGCTTCGTGGCACAGCGCCTGTCTGATCGTGATCGCCTGCTTGCCTCTGCAACCGAACTCAGGCCAGTGACTGGCGATGCTGTCGTCGTAGCGGGCCTTGCCCTGATCCACCAGGATGTGGATCAGCGTGGACATCACCCCCTTGGTCGTAGAGAAACAAGGTGCAGTAGTATCCGCGACCCAGGGCCGTCCCTCGGAGTCCTTGATGCCCCCCCACACGTCGACCACGCACTGACCACGATGATAAACACACACCGCTGAACCAGCGTTCTGGTCCGCCGGAATCTGGCGAATCAACGACGCAGCGACGTCTGCATAATCCGGCGCTACCGTGCCGTCGAGCATATGACCCCTTGACTGTAGAACCATTGGTTGGAAATTGCCGTCTGCCATTCTAGCAGGGCGCCTTGTCCCTTAGAATGCAGCCTGGGGCAACGGGACACCGGGCAATCTCTGTAAACCATGAGCATCGACTGGAAACAATACTCGACCACGGGTCTGTGGGATGAACTGGTCACACCAGGCGGTCGCGCGCAAGACCGCTGCGGAACTCGCGATCCGCTCCATGGGGATAACCTTTACCGTGTATACCGGAGAAGGCCGTGGGTCCATCGATCGGGAGTGGCCTTTCGATATCGTCCCGCGCCTGTTGCTCAAGCGCGAGTGGGATCAGATCGCTGCCGGGCTGAAGCAACGCGTGGTGGCGTTGAATCGCTTCATCGACGACGTATATCACGAGCAGCGGGCATTCAAGGACGATGTACTTCCACGCGAGTACGTCGAGCAGTCCCGCGAATTTCGTGCGGAGTGCATCGGAATCAATCCTCCACATGGTGTCTGGGCGCAGGTGTGTGGAAGCGATCTTGTTCGCGACGCAGACGGGCAGATGTATGTACTCGAAGACAATCTGCGGATTCCGTCGGGCGTTTCATACATGCTCGAAAATCGAGAAGTGATGAAGCGGGTTTTCCCCGAGCTGTTTGAAAACTACGTGATTCATCCCGTAGACGACTATCCCGCCCGGCTGACCGCGTGCCTGCGCTCGCTTACGCCTGTGAAGTCGCCCCAGATCGCCGTCCTAACACCAGGCATCTTCAACTCTGCCTATTTCGAGCACGCATACCTGGCAAACGCGATGGCCGCACAACTCGTGGAAGGCTCCGATCTGGTCGTGGGGCGCGATGACTGCGTTTACATGCGTACCGTCGATGGACTGATCAAGGTCGACGTCGTTTATCGCCGCATCGACGACCTGTTTCTGGATCCCGAAGTATTCGACGAAGATTCGATACTTGGCGTGCCGGGAATCATGCGCGCGTGGCGATCCGGCAACGTAGCATTGGCCAACGCGCCAGGTTGCGGAGTCGCCGATGACAAGTTGATCTACACCTACGTCCCGGACTTCATCCAATATTACCTGAATGAAGAACCCATCCTGCCTAATGTGCCTTCCTACCGCTGCGTAGACAAAGAGCAACGCGACTATGTGCTGGACAATCTGGATAAGCTGGTTGTGAAGCCAGCCAACGGATCCGGCGGATATGGAATGCTGATCGGACCACAAGCCAGCAGAAACGAGCGCATCAAATTTGCCCGGTTGATTCGCGCTGATCCGCGCAACTACATGGCGCAGCCAATGCTCACGCTGTCCACCGCGCCCACCCTGATCGACGAACATGTCGAACCCCGGCACCTGGATCTGCGGCCATTCGTTCTGTCCGGCAGGGACACCTACGTTACGACCGGTGGCTTGACCCGGGTCGCCATGCGCAAAGGGTCTATGGTTGTCAACTCCTCTCAGGGTGGCGGGAGCAAAGATACCTAGGTGGTGGATATCGAGTGAGCCGTCATACCCTTTCAAGCACCGCAAAGCGCAGCTACTGGCTTGGCCGCTATCTCGAGAGAGCGGATAGCACCGCGCGAATGGTGGCCGAGAATGGCAACCTGCTCCTGGATCTGCCGAAACGGTTGCCGTTGGCCTGGCAACCGCTGGTGAACATCACCGGCAGCGCCACGCTCTTCAACGAAATTTCCCGCGAGCCAAACGAACGCAGCGTTACCCGATTTCTAATCAACGATCGTCGCAATCCGGCCAGTCTGGCCAATTCTCTGGAGTGGGCTCGCGAGAACGCTCGCACGTTGCGCGGCATCATTCCTCGCCACGCGGTGGAATACATCATCGAACTGCACCTCTACGCAAAAGAGCACCTCTCTCAACCTCTGTCGCGAAGCCGACGCGCTGAAGGCTTGAGCAACGTGTCCGAATTCATTCAGCGCATCGACGGCTTCATGTCAGCAAACATGCTCCACGACGCACATTGGAATTTCTGGCGGCTTGGAAACTTTATCGAACGCGCCGATATGACCAGCCGCATCATCGACGTCGGCGCAGACAACCTGCTGCAGCCTGCGGTAGAACTCGAACCCTTCGCCGATATTCAGTGGCGCAGCGTTCTGCGTTCGCTAAACGCTACTCAAAGCTATGCTTCGATCGTTCGGGCGCCAATTCACTCCAACGCGGTGTTGGAGTTTCTGATCAAAAATCCGGCGCTGCCTCGCTCGCTGACATACTCGCTGAGCAGCATGCGCAACAGTCTGCGGGCGCTGCCCCGCAGCCAACGCGTGTTGCGTACCGTGAATCAACTGCGACGGCACATCGACCAGTGCGACACCACAAACCTGGAAGGCAAAGCGCTGCGCGAATTTCTCGACGACTTTCAGCTGCAACTCGCGCACGTTCACGAACATGTCAACAAAATCTACTTTGCATAACAGGAGATCAATATGATCAAACTACATGGCATAGGTGGCAGCAACTACTACAGTCTTGCCAAAGCCTGCGTGCTGGAGAAAGGTATGGCCTTCGAAGAGGTAACCGCCCCGCCCTCGCAGGACGAGGGGTACCTGGTCAAGAGCCCAATGGGCAAGGTTCCATGCATCGAGACTGAATCTGGATTCATATCGGAAACCTTTGCCATTGCTGACTATCTCGATCAGATCCAGCCGGAAAAGCCGTTGCTACCGGCGCAGCCTTTCGCCCGAGCCAAGGCCATCGAGCTGTGCAGGCATCTGGAACTCGACGTGGAACTCGTTGCGCGTCGTTGCCTGCCCGCCGCGTTCTTCGGTGCTGGGGTCAGCGACGAGGTGAAGGCCTCCACAGCCAAGGACTTAAAGCGAGGAATGAAGGCCGTTACCCGCCTGATCGTATGCGATCCATACATTGCGGGCCATGAGTTCTGCCTGGCCGACATCTATACCTTCTATGTGTTCGGACTGTCATCTGCCATCGTGCAGAAAATTTTCAACGAAGATCTTCTCGAAGACCTGCCTCAGGTGAAGACACTGATCGGCGAACTTGCCAATCGCGACTGCATTGCAGAGGTGGAGGCGGCGAAATCCGGCTAACCATCTTTGAATCGCTCACACAGCCGCAGCAACGTAGCCTTCACATCGGCTTCGATGATGTCGCCGTGGGTAACAATGATGCGGTCAAAGTCCAGGGCCTGGATTGCGTTGATGGAAGCGACGAATGCCGGGCGATCCTTGATCATAAATCGGAAGCGCAATGGAGGTGCCAGGCAGATGTCTTTGAAGCCAATGGGCTCCAGAACGAGCTTGGTCATGACCTTGGCCAACCCGGTGTGCTCCCGGCCGAGGTGATTTTGCACGAGGTCGGTCACGATCAGCGACCTGCTTGGATGGTGAAGGAACACCCGCTCGTCAAAGAACGGCGCTCCGTCCAGAACAATGAGCTCCAGATCATCTGACCACTGTGCATGAGATTCCGCATCGATCATCCGATAACCGGCCAACGTTGGTAGTTTCTTCGGAATACCCGGCGATACGTAGGTGATCGCATCCGGATAGGCGCGGTCCCACTCACCCAGCCAAAGATCGTGCCCGTTGCTCGGTGCCAGGACGGCGACGACCTCACCGAGTGCGTCCACCGAGTCTTTCAGCTTCGCGGATATTGCGGTGGGCGAGTGAATCCACAGATCACCGCTATTGAGTTGCACAATGGTCATGCGCAGCGGCAGATCCACCGGACCAAGCCTCATGCTGTCTTCGTGAACCTACAGTTTGTCGTAAATCTGACGCATTACGATTACCCCTTCCCAGGTGATTGCGGCTAACGCGGCCGGCCCGGAAACGAAACCCTCAGCTCGACCCACCGTCCCCCAACGGCCAATCCGTGATGGCAGGCCGAGTGCGATGCGCAACCCAGAGATAACTCAGGCACGAAACCAGCAGGGCGGGAAATACCTCGTGACTGAATTCACGGCCCCCAGCCAGCAGCCAGCCAACCAGCACGACCACGCCCAGAACAATGGAAACCAGCACCGCCGAAGCCGAACCGCCGCGCCAGTGCAGGCCGAACAGGATTGCTGGTAAAAAGCACACCGCATAGAGACTGCCGGAAAACATCGTGATCTCGACGATACCGCCCGGCGGATTCAA
>JAYGEV010000160.1:0-3853 GCA_046582225.1 Pseudomonadales bacterium | reverse complement strand
CAACGACGAGTGGACCAGCCCGTCTGCATCGGGATAACAGCAGACCACCTTGTCCAGAACGGTGACATCGACATCGGGAAGAGACCCGTGGATTTCCATGAAGTCGCCCTGAACGTAGTCGGTCCGTTCGGTAAGCTCACGCTCCTGCGCCCAATGGCGTGCCTCGTCGATCATTTTTGAAGCCAGGTCTACGCCGACCGCAGAGCTTGCGCCCCGCTCCAGCAGGGTCTGGTGCAGGTGCCCGACACCACTGCCGATTTCGAGTATCGCCGCGTCCTGATAGCCGGCCTGTTCCAGCCCTTCCAGCAGCTGCATCTGTGAGGGTTCGAAGCCCTTTTTTTCGAAACGCCTGCGGTAGCTGCCGGCAAAAAACGAGAAGAAGCGATTTGCCGAATTTGAATGTGGGCAGCAACAATTCATGACACAAGTCCCGGACGTGTTAAACAGGGTTCGATTACTAAACGCATTTTCCGATGGTAATACCAGTAGCGGCTAGAGCGTCGAGGTTCGCTTCAGAGCATGTTGACCGATTCAATCAAACTCGGAAGCGAGTTCCGCCAATGCGGTGCCGCCACCGCGAAACACGGGCCATCCGTCGCCGGGCAGCACGGCTTCGATTCGTGGTAGGGCGCTAAGACGCCTGACCGATTCAACGGCCTTTTCTTTGTCTGAGAGTTTCGCGTCCGGCAGCAGACAGAGTTTGCCTGCTTCGTGTGCGCGGATCAGATCGCCGGTGATGAGCGTGGTCTCTTCGAGCAGCAACGCGAGTTCTCCGGGCGTTTTTGATCCGTTCAGCGATATCACCGTGAGTCCCGGCACCACCGAGTCGCCATCGTTGAGCCAGGCATCACATTCCAGCTGATTACGTTCATCGGCGGGGCCCACAAGGCGCGCGCCGGTTGCCTCGGCCAGATGTTTGGATGCGCGGGCGTGATCCGAGTTGGTGATGACGATCGTGCTGACTGACCCAAGCTGGTCAATGTGGGAGGCGTCGTGATCGCTCAACGGCAGCGGATCGATGACCACGTTGCCGCCCGGGCGTACCCACAGCACGCTGTGGAAGTCGATGTTCAGGCGTTTGTCGAACACGGACCAACTGTACAGGTCGTTTCGATGCAGGCGTTTCATGTCTCTTTACTCGCACCCCGGCGTGGATTGCCAGCGTACATCAGTTCTCCAGCCCGAGCGCCACACGATCCGAGTACCCGAACGCGACCAGGAACATGACGCTCTTGCCGGCCGCATGTGGCGAGAAAAACTCGGTCACCTCTTCATCGAAAAAGGTAAGGCCAGTCGCGCCGAATCCTTGAGCGTATGCGGCCAGATATAGGCGACCCCCGACGATGCCGCCCTCGAGTTGTGCTGCGCGGTAACCGCGATTGCCGAAGTGTCCAAGCACTTCGGGCAATGAGCACAGGCAGTAGACATTGACGGCCGAGTCCGCGGCAAGTGCCTGACCGAGATCCAGCCGCCCGGCGATTTCGCGGAAGTTTCCTTCGCGCAGGAGCGCCAGGGAACGCTTCTCGCGCTGGTAGTAGTAGGCGCCTGGCGCGAGACCTTCGACCGCGTTCACGATCAGATAGTAATCGAGCAACGTCGATCCGGCCGCCAGAAAGTCCGCGGCCACACCTCGGGTCGCGTGGTCGAGCGTAGTGCAAAGGGCCGAGAATTCGATGGCGCGGGTGCGATCAAACGCGCGCGTCGATCCGCGCTTGTGAATCACATCGCTGAGCGACAGCTTGTTTGTCTCAGTTGACTCCAGCCCGCGCGACGATACCACCGCTTTGGTGGCTCGCGGGTTCGTCAACGGGCTTCGCCAGGCTGCGACGTCCGCTGGATCTGCGAGCGAAGACGCGTGCTGCATCTCTCGGATCGTCGGATAGTCGACTTCCGAGGGCGATAGCGCTTCGATGTCGAGCGTCAGGGTCGCCATTGGCGGCGCCTCGGGTAGCGGGGTGCTTGAGCAGCCGAGCGGTACCAGAGTGACTGGCGCCTCTCGCGCCGCATCCAGGCCGAGCAGAACCGAAACGCTTGCGTCGGTGAATCCGAGCACGACCCGTGGCTGGCACAACTCGGCATCCGCCGCGGCGAGTAGATTGGCATGTAAAGTGCCGGCGTCCCAGAAGCAATGTCGGTAAGCCCTTGCCTGGTACTTCCACGCATTTCGCCAGTAGGTGGATGCCGTTACGAGTATCGCAGGAGCCTGCTCGATGCGAGCCTCCGCTCCAGAGGCTTCCACCAGCACAGCGCGGTAGTCGCCGACGCGCAGCGTGCCCAATGTGAAATCGTGAGGGCCGAAGTGATACACACCTGCCGGGAGGCCGGGCAGGTCGCCGGTCACCAGATAAAGATCGATGTGGTACAAAGCGCCCGTGTTCGGATACGCGCGGAAGTACATTTCGCCGCCACCGGGATAACGCTTGTGCTTGATGACCCCGGCGGCGAGGTAGAGTATCCGCGCCAGCATCTCCAGATCAGGGATCTGGTCAACGCCGCCTTGATCGTCGGTGTTTGTCGGGCGCGACCCGATGATGTCGAACATGGATCGCGTCGTGGCCGCCGGTTTATTCGTACCGGATGGCAGCGGTAACGCATCCACGTCGCAATAAATCTTGAACGGCGTGGGTTGGTTGCTCCAGTCGAGAGAGTGCTGGTTGCGGCGTAACGTGGTCTCGGTGTGATTGGTCGCCTCGTGATAACGATAGGCGGAATCGATATTCAGGTTTGGGTTGGAGCGGTTCATTGGTCACCGTTTACGTGCAGCCCTGACAGTTCGGGTACTTGCGCTCCGTGGCCGATGAATGCCATCGTCTGGCCAGACTTCGGCCCCATCATAAATGAATCCGCCGGTCATGCACTGCCATTTTGGGGGTCAGACCGACCGCGGACTGCTTCGTCTTTAAAGATCAGGAGAGTGGATAGGTGTGAGTAGACAGATAGGCCGATCGTCGGCATCACCCGGCGCTGCCGCCTGCGTTGCGATCGCGCTGTTGACGATGATCGTCGCAGCGTCGCATGCCGATAACAACTGCGCTGCGAACGTGGCGGCGGAAGGTTTTTATACCGAAGGCTGGGGCTTCGACCTGGCCAATCAGCGCTATCAGTCCCGCACGAGCATCGATGCGCACAATGTTGAACAGCTCGCGCTGAAATGGACGTTCGCGCTTGATGGCGGCATGAGTCCACACTCATATCCGCTTGTCTCACGCGATACAGTGTTCGTGGGAACGCAGTCCGGCAGGCTCCAGGCTCTGGATCGTGTCAGCGGGTGCGTGCGCTGGACGTACGATGCGTCCAGTGAAATACGCACGGCCGTCACCCACGGTACCCTGCCTGGCGAAGCGGGCGGAGAAACCTACCTGTTCGTTGGCACGGCTGATGGTCGGACCCACGCCGTGAAAGCCCGAACGGGTGAAGCCCGGTGGGTGACCGATGTTCGCGACCACTCCATGGCGATGCTCACGGGTTCGTCGTTGTACCACGAGGGTCGTCTTTACGTTCCGGTCTCGTCGTCCGAAGTGGTGATGGCCATATTGCCGTGGTACGGGTGCTGCACGTTCCGCGGCTCGCTGGTTGCGTTGGATGCGGAAAGCGGCGAGATGCTGTGGCGCACCCACACTGTCTCGGAACGGCCGCAGGTCACCGGCTCCCACTATTTTTTCGTCCAACGGCATGGACCGTCGGGGGCTCCGGTGTGGTCCGCTCCCACGCTGGACCCCGCGCGCGGGCTCATCTACATCGGCACCGGAGAGAACTATTCCTCGCCGGCCTCGACCATGAGCGATTCGATCGTTGCCCTGGACCTGGAGTCAGGAGCGGTCAGATGGGCTCAGCAGTACACGTCTGATGATGC
>JAYGEV010000209.1:0-1888 GCA_046582225.1 Pseudomonadales bacterium | reverse complement strand
GGTTCCCTTGGCGGCCCAGTCGCGGCTCGAACCGGTCCCATATTCTTTGCCGCCGATGACCACGAGCGGTGTTCCTTCGCCCTGGTAGCGCATCGCCGCATCGTAGATGCTCAGCTGATCTGCAGATGGGACGTGCCTTGTGAAGCCACCCTCAACGCCGGGGACCATTTCATTCCTGATTCGGGTGTTGGCAAAGGTGCCACGCATCATCACCTCATGATTGCCTCGGCGCGAACCGTACGAATTGAAATTCTTCACATCCACGGCGAGTTGCTGCAGGTATTCACCCGCCGGGCTGCTGGCCTGAATCGCCCCCGCGGGAGAGATGTGATCGGTAGTCACCGAGTCCCCCAGGAGCGCGAGAATCCGCGCGCCGGACACTTCCACAGACTGGTCGAGGTCGCCTCCCACCGAGAAGAAAGGTGGTTGTTTGATATAGGTGGAGCTTTCCCAACCGTATGTTCCCGATTCTGCAATGTCGATGGCGCGCCACGCATCGGTCCCGGTAAACACGTCGGCGTACTGTCGGTCAAACATGTCGGCAGACACCAGGGCTACCGCATCGGCAATCTCGCGATTGCTCGGCCAGATGTCGCGCAGATAGACATCGGTGCCAGCACCATCCTTGGCAATGGGATCGCTGCCAAGATCGATCCGCGTTGTACCTGCGATGGCGTACGCCACTACCAGTGGCGGCGAAGCCAGCCAGTTCGTGCGCACCTCCTGATGCACGCGCCCTTCAAAGTTTCGGTTGCCTGAAAGTACCGACGCCACCACCAGGTCTGCTTCGCCGATCGCCTGCGAGATATGCTCGGGTAACGGTCCGGAATTTCCGATGCAGGTCGTGCAACCATAGCCAACGAGATTAAAACCCAGTGCGTCCAGATCCTCCTGGACGCCGGCTCTCTCAAGATATTCGGTCACCACCTTAGAGCCTGGGGCTAACGAAGTCTTCACCCATGGCTTCACCTTGAGGCCCAGCGCCCGAGCCTTTTTGGCAACCAGCCCCGCTCCCAGCATCACGGCCGGATTCGACGTGTTGGTGCACGATGTGATCGCCGCAATGACCACATCTCCGTGTCCCAGGTCGTAGTCAGTGCCGGAAACCGCCACGCGCTGGTCCGCGGTTTTTGCCCTGCCCTGAAGATCCAGCGCCTCGTCGAAGGCACGGCCCAGATCGGTCATCGCGACCCGATCCTGGGGCCGCTTAGGGCCGGCAAGACTAGGCACAACTGCCGCCATGTCGAGGACAAGGGTGTCGCTGAAAGCGGCCCTGGGCGCACTGGCGTCGCGCCACATGGCATTGGCCTTCGCGTACGCTTCAACCAGAGCGACCGTTTCGGCCGGCCGGTCAGAAAGCCTGAGGTAGTTGATGGTTTCCTGGTCGATGGGAAAGAAACCACAGGTAGCGCCATACTCCGGCGCCATGTTGGCGATGGTGGCACGGTCCGCCAACGGCAGTTGATCCAGACCGTCACCAAAAAACTCGACGAACTTGCCGACTACGCCCTGCTGACGCAGCATCTCCACCACCGTAAGTACCAGATCCGTGGCGGTAACACCCTCGACCATCTTGCCGGTGAGTTCAAAACCGATGACGTCCGGGATGAGCATGGAAATTGGTTGGCCGAGCATCGCGGCTTCGGCCTCGATGCCGCCCACTCCCCAGCCTAGTACTCCAAGGCCATTGATCATCGTGGTATGGCTGTCGGTGCCGACGAGCGTATCAGGGAAGGCGAGCGTCTCGTCATCGACGTCGTGGCTCCATATTGTCCTCGCGAGATATTCGAGGTTAACCTGGTGGCAGATTCCGGTGCCCGGTGGTACCACGCTGAAGTTGTCGAAGGCGCCCTGGCCCCATTTCAGGAACTGGTAGCGCTCATGGTTA
>JAYGEV010000196.1:0-6784 GCA_046582225.1 Pseudomonadales bacterium | reverse complement strand
AATCAACCACTATTTCAACCATTCCTGTATCCATTCAAAATCAAACATGGCCGCAACAACAACAAACAACACGCCAATGGGTGCTACGACGCCACAAACAACCTTCCACACGCCTGCTGGAAACCCTCCAGACAGACCAAGCTGCGCGCCGACCACCGTCTTTGGCAACGCGAACGCGGCAAACAGGGCGATGAACATTCCGCCCAACGGCAACATGACGTTCGCGGTCAGATAGTCGATTAGGTCGAAGACTGTTTTGCCGGCAAAGGCCGTGAACTGATCCAGCAGATACACATCCGACCACACGTTGAAAGAGAACACCGTCAACAGGCCAAGCGCCCAACAGATCACGCCGAGAGAAACGGCCACCCGCCAACGCTTTGCGTTGTACTGTTCCACAAGATAGGCCAGCGCTGGTTCTGAAATAGAGATCGCGGAGGTGATGGCGGCGAAGCTCACAAGCACGAAGAATATTGTGCCAAAGAGCGCGCCCAGCGGCATCTGGCCGAACGCCAGCGGAAGCGTCACGAACATGAGCCCCGGCCCCTCGCTTTGCTCCAGGCCGTTGGCAAAAACAATGGGAAAGATCGCAAGACCGGCTGCGATCGCCACCGCGGTGTCGAGGATCGCAATGATCACCACCGACTGAGCGATGGAGGTCCCGCTCGGCAGGTATGCCCCGTAGACCATGATGGCGCCCATGCCGAGGCTCAACGTAAAGAATGCATGACCCATCGCCACCAGCAACGCGCCTTGATCCATGGCGTCCCAGTTAAATCCGAACATGAAGTCCCAGCCTTGCGCGAATCCATCAGAGTTCACCGCGTAACCAAGAAGCACTGCGAGCAGCACGAACAAAAGTGGCATGAACCAGCGAACAGCCCGCTCAAGACCCCTGGTCACACCGCGCGAAATAATGTAAACCGTCGCGACCATGAAGATCGTCTGCCAAAAGATGAGTTTCCACGGGTCGGCCAGAAAATCGCTGAAGGTCTGATCCGCAAGCGCGCCGCTCGCGCCGATGAAGCTACCATCGGCCATGCGCCAGATATAGGACAGGGCCCAGCCGGCAATGACCCCGTAGTAGCTCAATATCAGAAATCCGGCCAATACCCCCATCCAGCCGATGAGCACCCACGCAGGTTTGCGATGATGCTGCTGGATGAGCGTGCGCATGGTGTTGATCGGGCTCTGGCGACCTTCGCGGCCGATGAGCACCTCGGCCATCATAATGGGAATGCCGATGAACGCGACACACGCAAGGTATACGACCACGAATGCGCCGCCGCCGTTTTCGCCCGCGATGTAGGGAAACTTCCAGATATTACCGAGACCGACGGCCGAACCAGCCGCCGCCAGCACAAACAGCCATCGGCTGGTCCACATGCCGTGTCTGGATTCGGTGCCAGTCGATTTCCCAAGCGCCATTCTAGCTCCGATACAAGTCGCGTTGGGCCGGCATTGTGGCGCAACCCCATTGGCGCCTCAACCGCCTATACTGGCGCGGTGAGGCAGCAACAATGACCAACAACTCGGGCAAACGCACCCCAACTACAATCGCGCTCAACAAGCGCGCCAGTCACGACTACCACATCGAGCAGCGGTTCGAAGCGGGGCTGGTGCTCGAGGGTTGGGAAGTGAAAAGCATGCGCGCGGGCAAGGCTCAACTGGTAGACAGTTACGTGCTTTTGCGCAACGGCGAGGCGTGGTTGCTCGGTGCCAATGTCACCGCGCTGACAAGCGCATCCACCCACGTGGTGGCCGATCCTCAACGCACCCGCAAGCTCTTGCTGCATGCACGAGAACTCGCCCAGATATTCGCCGCCACTGCGAAGAAGGGATATACCTGCATCGCCACGGCCCTGTACTGGAAAGGCAACAAGGTCAAGTGCGAGATCGGGCTGGCGAAGGGTAAAAAGCAACACGATAAACGCGCAGCCGATCGCGAACGCGACTGGAAGCGTCAGAAACAACGAATCATGAAGCAATCCGGCTAGGAGGCGCTATGCGCCTACCGAACGGCGCCAGGCGATCATCTCAATGGCAGCAGCAGCAGCCTCGTAGCCTTTGTTGAACTCATCGTCGCCGGCCCTGGCCTGGGCGTGCGCAATCTCCAGTACCGGCAGTATCTCCACGATGATCGGGCGTCGATACTGACGCATGACTTCACCAAGGCCACGCATGCACTCGTTGGTGATCATCTCGAAATGCAACGTCTCGCCTTTGAGGATGACGCTAAAGCAGATAATGGCATCTATCTCACTTTGCGAATCGGTTGCCAGAAGATCGGCGGCGGCCAGCGGCAGCTCCAGCGAACCCGGCAAGGTATGCACCTCTACCCGCGTGAAGCCGTTGTCCAGCAGCACCCGTTCACAGGTACGCGAAAGGCTGTCCACCAACTCCGGATACCACTTGGATTTCAGGATAGCGACCCTGCCCGGGTTTTCGATATTCGGAAGGTTGCTCAAGTCGATGGCTGTCTGGGCCATTGCGGTTCGTACCGAGTCAGTTCAGGACAGCCAAGGATACCGCAACTGGCATGGTCGCGGCGGACGGGAACGCACCAGCTCCTACGCCGGACTACCCGGCGTTGGGACGATTGTTAGCGGCATCTCCTCAGGCTCCAGGCCCAAGTTAATGAGCACTTTCGACATGCCCATGAACATACCGACGCCGAGAGCCAACTCGACGATTTGAGCGTCGCTGAAGTTGGCTTTGAGCGCCGCCCGGGATTCTTCGCTCAGGGACTGAGGAAGCCCGATAATCGCATCGGTAAGCTTCAGCGCCGCGGTTTCCGCAGGCGACAACACCTCTTCATAACCATCAACGATCTGGTCGACCTTGGTCTCGGTAAGCCCTGCCTCACGGGCAGAGTCGAAACGCACGTTTTTTCAGTAGCCGCAATCAGTGATGCGCGCGTTGCGCATGCGCGTCATCTCTTTGACTTCCTGAGCGACAACCCCGTTCTGCCAGAACTCGCCGTAGGTTTCAAAGAACCGCATCATCGTATTGGGCGCATGGCTCATGAGCGATGCAAAGTCAGCGCGTGCACCGGCAGATGCTGGTTCGAGTCTTGGTTTGGTGGACATCTCGGGCCTCCTCAGACCAGCGCGCCACGATACAACGGCGCCTCAGTGAGTTCGGCGGATTGCTCCTCCACGTCGAGCACGATACGCAACCGGCAGTTAACGTCGAAAAACGCACAAGCCGTCAGCAGCGACACGGCACCGGCAGTGGTAAGTTCGCGATCAGCGAGATTCATCTGTTCGTCGGTTATCTCATGGTGCTGATACGGAATTCGCTCCGCTATGTCCAACGCCACCTGCTCGGACGGTGAAAACAGAGAAAAATCCCCCATTTTCAATGCCGAAAGCTCTACATCGCTAAGACCGACCTGCGCATCTTTGATCGACCACTCCTGAGCGCACTCGTGAATCGCTGCAATTCGCAACCGACATAGTTCAAGCGTGCGGGGTTGGATGAGGCCATCTTTCCAGAAGGTTTCAAAGAACGCCCGGTAGCGTTCCAGCAACTCCGGCCGCTGCCCCAGTACCGCCTCCAGGGGCGTGCCGGCTGCAGTTTGTGTGATCCAGCCCATGCCCGATCTCAAATTCCGATGCGTCAACATAGCACGGATTGGGCGGATGCAAATCGGCTAAATCAGAACGCGTAGATTTCTCCAGGCTCCCGGAAAAATGATACGGTGCGGGGCTTGCGAACAGAAAAAGGATGGCGACATGCAGGGCAAGCGTGTGTTGATAACAGGTGGCAACAGCGGGATCGGCAAGATCACGGCCATCGAACTTGCAAAGCTTGGCGCCGAGGTCATTCTCGCCTGCCGGGACTCAGACAAGACCCGGGCAGCGCTCGAAGAGATCGGCGCGCACGGTGAAGTGAAGAATCTGCCGGTTAACCTCGCGAGCCTGGCGAGCGTACGCGATCTCGCAACGACCTTTCTCGACCGCTACGACCGCCTCGATGTGCTGATCAACAACGCCGGCACGTTTCCGGCGAAGCTGACTATGACCGAAGATGGCTTTGAGACCCAGTTCGGCGTCAATCATCTGGGCCATTTTCTGTTGACCAACCTGCTGCTCGACTGCCTGAAGGCGAGCGCGCCGTCCCGGGTGATCACGGTCACCTCTAAACTTCACAAGAATGGAACGATCGACTTCAACAATTTCCGCGGTGAGCAGGGCTACAACTCGCAAAAGGCGTACGGCCAATCGAAACTTGCCAATGTACTGTTCGCGGTGGAACTCGCGGCAAAGCTCGAAGGCACAAACGTGACGTCAAACCTACTCCACCCTGGGGGGGTTCGAACCAACATCATGCGCGAAATGCCGTGGCTCCTGCGCTCGGTCATCAACCTGTTCTTCATCGATGTTAAAAAGGGTGCGAAAACCAACATCATGCTCGCCAGCGATCCGGAACTGGAAAACATCAGCGGCCGGTATTTTGATCAGTGTGAGCCGGATGACTACGCGGAGATCGCGAAGGACGATGCGCTACGCCAGCGGTTGTGGGACGAGAGCCGGACGATGACGCAGACCCCCTGAGGGAACTTCGAATGCCGAGCGTTGGATTCCGTATCCGAATCTGCGTGCTGATCGCTGCCGCGATTAGCCAACCGGGATGCGGAGGCGGTGGCGGGCCTGACAGAGCACTCGCTGCAGCGCCGCAAACGCCGCCTTCTTCTCAATTTACGTCCGGATCCTTTGATTCCTCCGCCAACTTCTCCGCCCTGTGCGCCACCCCGCGCATCGGGGCCCAGTTCCCCGACACCCAGGGGAGCGCCACAGACGAAAACAACTGGCTGCGATCCTGGAGCAATGAACTGTATTTGTGGTACGACGAAATCGTCGACCGCGATCCTGCGAATTACGCAACGGCGCAATTCTTTGATCTGATGAAGACCACCGCGACCACCGCTTCGGGCGCGCCAAAGGATCGGTTCCATTTCTCGCTTCCCACCGATGAGTGGGAAGCGTTGTCGCAATCAGGTGTATCGGCCGGGTACGGCGCAGAATTTGTCATCGTCTCCGCGACCCCGCCGCGTGAGATCGTGGTGGCTTATACGACCGCAAACAGCCCAGCCACAGCAGCAGGGCTGACTCGCGGCGTAAAGGTGCTCGAGGTGGACGGGGTTTCCGTTGTCTCAGGGGCAGACGTCGACACGCTCAACGCCGGGCTGTTCCCGAGCGCGCCCGGTGAGGAACATGAATTCGTCGTTCAAGATCCCGTGCAGCGCAAGAGTTCGACCATCACCATGCGGTCAGCCACGTTGACCGCGGACCCGGTACGCATCGTCAACATCTACGCCACGCCCACCGGTCCCGTCGGACACCTGTTCTTTACCGAGCATCTTGCACCGGCCGAGCAGGCGTTGATCGACGCGATAGAGACCCTGTCCGCGGCCGGCATTACCGACCTGCTGCTCGACATCCGTTACAACGGCGGCGGCTTTCTGGATATTGCCAACGAACTCGCTTACATGATCGCAGGTGGCGCCGCGGCAGGAGGCCGAGTGTTCTCCGAGCTGCAATTCAACGACAAACACACGTTGTTCAATCCCGTTACCGGTCAAGCGCTCGCCGCGGATTTTTTTTACTCAACCACCCAGGGCTTCTCCGCCCCGCAGGGAGAACCCCTACCGTCGCTCAATCTAGACCGGGTATTTGTTCTGACCGGGCCTGACACCTGCTCGGCGAGCGAGGCGATTATCAACGGCCTGCGCGGCATCGATTTCGAGGTCATCCAGATCGGCTCGAGCACCTGCGGAAAACCCTTCGGTTTCTACCCCCCGGACAATTGTGGAACCACCTACTTCTCGATCCAGTTCAAGGGCGTCAACGCCAAAGGATTCGGCGACTTCCCGGACGGGTTCGCACCGCAAAATCTCGGCGCGCCTGGCGCGGTCGTGCTGCCGGGATGCGCTGTGGCCGACGACTTTAACAATCCGGTGAACGGCCTGGGAGCGGTTCACGTTGAGACCGCTCTGGACTATCGTGAAGGCTTCGGCTGCCCGGCCGCGGCGTCTTCAACGCCAACGGGCCGTGTCAATCTGGCTCAGAAAACTGCTGCTGGTGAAGCCATCGTGGTGCCGCGCATGCCCGGCGCGGTCAAACGGCGGTGAGCCGGATCGGGTCAGACGATTGGCAACATGGCGGTGGCTGCGGTTCGCTCCTCCCAGGTTCTGATTCGCGCCTTAAGATCACGCACTCGCTCACGTTGTGCAGAATCAGCAAACAGGTTGGTCTGGTCTCCGACACATAGATTCAGCTTCCATCGACCTTTCAACGATTGAGCGCCAGGACAGCGCGTTCAACCGGTCGATTTCCGGTGTTGGCATCGGCCGGTCCGGACGCCGGCGGGTGGTTCCGGTCCACTCGATGAATACTTCGTTGTCGTTCAATTCGGCTTCGCCCGCCAGCTCCGGCAACCGGCTGTGTCCCTGAAAATGTTCGGGCACCGGCTGGTCCAACAGATCGAGCATGGTGGGAACCAGGTCGATCTGGCTGATGTCGCCATCGATCTGCGCGGGACGTTGCTGCCCCCAGGGCACACTGATCAGGAGCGGAACCCGGGTCGACTCCTCGTAGAACGAGCGCTTTTCCAACATGCCGTGGTCGCCGATCTGGTCTCCATGATCACTGGTGAACACGACCGCCGTGTTCTCGCTCAGCCCGCTTCGCTCAAGTGCCGAGGTGATCTTCCCGACCATCCGATCCACCAGGCTGACATTGGCAAAATAATGGGCACGCAAGCGCCGCCAGCCGGCTTC
>JAYGEV010000159.1:0-4136 GCA_046582225.1 Pseudomonadales bacterium | reverse complement strand
TGGCTGTACTGGGAGATGATCGTGTTTTGTGCGGCGGCCCCACTACTGTGCATTTCGAGGCGTTTCAGAACCTCGATGGTGCCAATGCTGATCCTATCGATTGCGGTCAACATCGGTATGTACACCGAACGTTTCCTCATTGTCGGTACCTCATTGTCGCGGCAATACCTCCCCGACGCTTGGGGTGTGTACGTGCCGAGCCTGGTTGAACTTTCGATTGTGCTTGGCTCGTTTGCGTTGTTTACGACGCTGTTTCTGTTGTTCGTCAAGATCTTTCCAAGTGTGTCGATCTACGAAGTGAAGGAAACGATGGACACCCCCAAAGTAGCCGCCGACCCGGGACCGGTGGCCCCCGCTGAAGGGAGCCCCGCATGACAAACATCGCCTTAGGACTCTTTGGTGAACCGGATTCCGCGCTGGCTGCCGCAGGTACGCTCAAGGGCGCTGGTTTTGCAAACCTGGAGCTGATGTCGCCGGTCCCGATCGAGGGTATCGAAGCCGTACTCGGTAAAAAAGAATCAGTGATCAAGCGGTTTACGCTGTTTGGAGGAATAATCGGCGCCTTGTCCGGGTTTTCGCTTGCGGCCGGTACTGCCGTGCTCTACCTGCACCCGGCAGGGGGGAGACCCATCATTACGATTCCGCCGTATCTGATCATCACGTACGAATTGCTCATCTTGTTCGGCATTCTGTTTACCGTAGTCGGCTTTTTCATCAGCGCGCGGCTGCCCGTTTTCCGCGATCGCGTCTACGTACCCGAAACCGGGGTGGACAAGTTTGCTGTTTCGGTGGCTTGCGACGACGCAGAACACTTCAAACGTGCCCAGACCATCCTGCAAGAGGCTGGTGCCGAACAGGTCCGAGAAGCGACGGAGGAAGGATGATGAGAATTGTCATTCGCGCAATCTCCGTACTGCTCCTCGTGGGCCTGCCGAGCCTCGGATGGAGCTTTCCCTGGGATCAGGATATGGTCGACCAGCCGGGCGCGAAGCCACAAAGATCACCCGCACCCCCCGGGCCCGGGTCAGTTCCCATTGTCGGTGGAGAAACGCTGCCTTCGCCAACGACCGATGTGGCCATGGATGAAGCCAAGGATACAGCAGCCGCAGTACCGAACCCGGTTCCGGCAAACGCGGAATCGCTGGCGGTGGGGGAGTATCTCTACGAGATGAACTGCCAGGTGTGCCACGGCAAAACGGGCGAGGGGGATGGCCCGGTTGGCCTCAAGTTTGCCACCAAAACACCCGTGAACCTGAACGAGGAATACACCCAGGATCAGGCGGACGGGCAGCTGTTCTTTACCCTCACGCGCGGGCGTGCGCTCATGCCGTTTTACCGCGACGCATTGAGCGTCGAGGAAAGGTGGCACGTCATCAACTACGTTAAACATGAGTTTGGTAACCAATGAGCACTGAACAAGTCGCAGCCCTCGCGAACGAAGCAGCCGGACCCGAGTTTGGAATGCTCCTCGTCTCTTATCTGTTTCTCATGGGTGTGAGCCAGGCGGGCGTAGTGTTTAGCGCTGTCGGGCGCCTGGTATATGCGCAATGGGCCAAGCCGTATTACCGGCTCGCGGAGCTGAGCACACTGGCATTTATGCCGTTTGCGATCATCGGGTTTCTGCTGATTTACTATTACTCCAGCGACAGCCTTTTCTACTGGCTGTCGGCGTCACCCGAAGCACATCTGAGTTCATGGCTGGACATCGAATGGTTATTTATCAGGAACATACTTGGGCTGATCGTATTTTACGGCCTGAGCGCGTTTTATATTCTCAAAGCGCTTGGCCCCGACCTCGACGGTGCGTCCGACGCGGGTAGCGGCGGTCATCGTGCCATTGAGCGTCAGCTATATCTGTTGTCACCCCTGGTGATTATCAGCTTCGTGATCTGCAATACCCTCTTTGCCTGGGACTTTGCAATGATGCTCATCCCGCACTGGCACAGCACGGTGTTTCCTATCCACTTCTGGTTCGGCAACGTGTTCGCGGCGACTGCTGCCATGATCGCGATACCGGTCGTGCTGGGACGATTCTCGGCAGCCGAGTTTCAGTTCGGGGAGCGTCAGATTCGCCAGCTCAGCATGCTGATCAGCGCGTTCATGCTGCTGTGGCTGTATTTTTTCTGGGCTCAGTTCTTCGTGATGTGGTATGGCAACCTCCCTCGCGAAACCGATCCTTTGTGGCGGCAGCTCTACGGTCACTATGCGCCATACTTCTGGACCATGTTGGCCGGGTGCTTTTTTGTTCCCTTCATCGGGCTGATTTTTTCCGTCTTCAATCGCTCGCTGCTGGCGATGTGCATCCTGGGTTTTGGTATCAACCTCGGCGTATGGTTCAACAAGTATCTAATGGTGATCCCGGTATTTTCGCTGGACGCTCAGCCGCTGCAGAATCTGGTGGACGTCGGATTGTCGATCGCGCTGCTGGTCGGCTTCATCGCGGTGATGATCCTGCTAGCCAGAAGATTGCCGGTGTATTCGTACTGGGAACTGGCGCTGAAGCGCGAACCAGAGCAGTAGACGTGCGGCACGGCAGACACATGCCGCGTTAGGATCAAGATCAAACATGGCGAGAATCGGCTTACTGGCGGTTGCGTTGGGCGTAACGGCGTTTTTTGTTGGTCTCGGAATGTGGCAGTTAGACCGCGCCGAGCAAAAACGGGCTGCCGCTGCAGAGTTTGAGATGCGTTTCAGCGCGCCGTCCGTTGATCTCAATAAACGAATCTTCGACGACGGCTCCGAGCTGTCGGGGTATCGGGTGAGTGCGGCGGGAACCTATGACGGTTCAACGATTCTGCTGGACAACCAGGTTCGCAATGGCCGCGTCGGTTACCTGGTGTACAGCGCACTAGCGCTCAACGAACGCAATGAGGGTGTGCTGGTGAACCGCGGGTGGTTAAGCGTAGGCTCTGATCGAAGGATACCTCCCGAAGTCGTAACGCCCTTGGGTAGCCAGCGCCTGGAGGGCCAGCTGAGCCTGCCACCACAGGGAGGAATACGCCTTGAGGGCAGCGAGGTGATCGAACCATTTGGCCAGGGCACGTGGCGCGTCCAGGCCATCGATTTCAGCGCATTGTCCGCCGTGGTCGGCGCAGAATTATTGACGGTCACCGTAGTTCTGCTTGAGGACGACGGTGGGACTTCGCCGGGTAGCGCGCACGGCGCGCCGAGTCGGGAATCCCGGCACCTTGGCTACGCGTTTCAATGGTTCGCGCTGGCATTGACGGTCGTCATCGTGGCTGTGGTGCTCACGCTGCGCGCCGGAAAGTTGCACAACGGTAATCACGAATCATGAGTACCCCGCCGCGAGTCTTGAACAGATCGCGTCGTACGCTGTTGCTGATCCTGGCGGTGTTTGTGCTTCCGCTTGCGCTTGCGTGGTTGTTTACGCTCGGACCGGCAGAGTGGCGGCCGGTGGGTTCAGTGAACAACGGCGTATTGCTGGCGCCGGCGCTGAGCCTGAAGTCTTACGGTGTGACGGATGGTGCTGGCGCACCGCTCAGCCTCAATGCCGTCGCCGGCAACTGGTTCCTGGTAGTGCTGCGTAAATCAGGCTGTACGGAAACCTGCCAGCGCTGGATCAAGGTTGCCGAGCAAATCCAGGTTGCGGTGGGACGTGACATGGATCGGGTTGAGATCGCGGTGCTTGGTCCTGACGGATCGCAAGCGCGCCGCTCCGAATTGGTCTGGTTGACGTTGCCTGGTGGCGGGTTGGCGGAGGCACTGGAGGCTGCAACCAGCCAGCCCGTTGGCGACGCTGTGCTGCTCGTTGTCGATTACGCGGGGTATGTCGTTCTGATTTATCCACCCGACGAGCCGGGGCCCGGTGCGCTCAAGGACCTGAAGCGACTGCTGAAGGCGACCGTGCGGGCGTAATCTGACGCGTCGAGGCTCCTCGCTGCGGCCGCGAGGCAAACCGGTTCTCGACACCATCGAGCGGCTCAGCCACCATAACGCCTGGCCCCGCTATGACATGGATCCCCGAAGAAATGCCGCAGTGTTCAACACCAACGCCTGATTTGATGGATCAAGCCGCCAGTGGCTGAGGAGACAACAAGCCAGGATCTGACCGACATTCTCGCTCACTGTGAGCTGTTCACATCTCTATCTCACGCCGACTGCGAAATCATCGCCGC
>JAYGEV010000101.1:0-2046 GCA_046582225.1 Pseudomonadales bacterium | reverse complement strand
GTCCGCCGCACCGCGGCGCGCCGCCGCGCGGTCGCCCCGAGCCAGGTGAGCGGTGCTCTTCCGCGGACCGCCTTCCTTTTTTCTGGGCGCCTTGGGATTTGCAGGACCGCTTTGTCTGCCTTATCTGCGAACGTTCCTACCGGATCCTCACCGAGCAGCTGGGGTTTCGAGCCGAAGACATTATTTTCGATCCGAACATTTTCGCGATCGGAACCGGCATCGACGAACACCGGAATTACGCGGTTGATTTCATCGAGGCATGCAGCTGGATTCGTGACAATCTCCCGCACGCGAAGTGCTCAGGCGGCGTCAGCAACGTTTCATTTGCATATCGCGGCAACAATCAGATCCGCGAGGCCATCAACAGCGTGTTCCTTTTCCACGCGATCCGAGCCGGCCTCACGATGGGAATTGTCAACGCCGGGCAACTTGGCATCTATGCCGAAATTCCCCCTGAGCTGCGCGAGCGGGTTGAAGACCTGGTGCTCAACCGTCGGGGCGACGCCACGGAACGTTTGCTGGACGTGGCGGATCAATACAGCGGCAAAGCCAGAACGGCAGAAGGGCCTGATTTGAGCTGGCGTGAAGGCGACGTTGGCGAGCGACTCTCGCATGCGCTGGTCAAAGGCATTACCGATTTCATCATCGAAGACACCGAGGAAGCCCGACTGTCAGCCGCGCACCCTGTTGAGGTCGTCGAAGGACCGCTGATGGACGGTATGAATGTGGTTGGCGACCTGTTCGGCTCGGGGAAAATGTTTCTGCCTCAGGTGGTCAAGAGTGCGAGGGTCATGAAACAGGCCGTCGCGCATCTCACGCCGTTCATTGAAGCCGAAAAGGGTGGCGGGCGCGAGACCAAAGGCAAGATCGTCATGGCAACGGTCAAGGGCGACGTTCACGACATCGGCAAAAACATCGTCGGCGTGGTACTTCAATGCAACAACTTCGAGGTCATCGACCTTGGGGTCATGGTACCCGTCGAGACCATTTTGGACACCGCGCGGGAAATCGGCGCCGACATCGTCGGACTATCGGGGCTGATTACGCCGTCGCTGGATGAAATGGTGCATGTGGCGGGAGAGATGCAGCGCCGCGATCTCAAGATCCCGTTGCTGATCGGTGGTGCAACCACATCCAAAGCGCACACCGCGGTGAAAATCGAGCCCGCCTACCAGAACGGTCCAACACTTTATGTTTCCGATGCTTCGCGCAGCGTAAACATCGCCACCCGGCTGGTTTCCGCCGGACTCAAGAAGCCGTTGCTGAATGATATTTCTGAGGAGTACCAGAAGGTCCGCAATCGCACCGCTCAGCGCGCCGCAAAACGCAAGTACCTGGCGCTGCCGGACGCTCGCGACAATGGTTTTGCGTGGGAGTGGGAACGCTACCGGCCACCGGTTCCCGAAACCCTGGGCGTCCAGGTAGTTTCCTCGCTGCCACTGACGACGCTGATCCCTTTCATCGACTGGTCACCGTTTTTCATGACCTGGGAACTGGCGGGAAAGTATCCGGCCATTCTCGACGATGAAGTGGTCGGCGAGGCTGCGCGCAACCTGTTCAGTGACGCCGAGCAGATGCTTGCAACGCTTGTCGATGATGGCCGCCTCCAGGCGCACGGTGTGTTTGGGTTATGGCCATGCAATCGCACCGGTGCGGATGACCTGACGATATACGCCGACGAGGCGCGAACGACTCCGCTGGCGTGTCTACACCACCTGCGCCAGCAGGGACTAAAACCTGAAGGGAAGGCGAATCTGAGCCTGGCAGACTACGTCGCGCCAACCGGCGCAACCGACTACCTGGGCGCATTCGCGGTAACCGCGGGCGTGGGGATTGATCTGATTCTCGCCGACTATGCCGACGACGACTACGCTAGCATCATGATCAAGGCGCTCGCCGATCGGCTGGCCGAAGCATTTGCGGAGTATCTGCACCACCAGGTCCGCACTGAGCACTGGGGATATGACAAAGCCGAGAATCTCGATCTCCAGAGCATCATCGCCGAATCCTACTGCGGCATTCGACCCGCGCCCGGCTACCCGGCGT
>JAYGEV010000091.1:0-2971 GCA_046582225.1 Pseudomonadales bacterium | reverse complement strand
TAGCCACCGGTGCTGGCGACACCGCCGATGACCTGCAACGTACCGGAATAGGCTTTCACGGGATCGTCCACCAAGGTGGCGATGCCCAGATGCGCGAACAACTGTTCGACCTGTTGTGGGTTGGTTTCGCTGTACCTGCCGGCAACAAATTCGGTATCGAACGTCGAGAACTCGGTTTGAAACTTTTGCGTCCAGACGCCGGACGACAGAATGACCAGGCCGGTTAACGTACAGATCAGCAGGGTATCGATGAATGGTTCCAGAATGGCGACCATCCCCTCGGAGACTGGCTCATTGGTTCGTGCGGCGGCATGCGCAATTGGCGCGGATCCCTGACCTGCTTCGTTCGAGAACAATCCGCGGTTGACCCCGCGATTGAACGCGTAGGCAAATGTGGCACCCAGGAAACCGCCGGTAGCGGCAGAACCGCTGAATGCGTTCGCAAATACCGCCGCAAACGACGGCAGAATCTGATCGGCGTTGCTGAGCGCAACCGCCAGTGCGCCGAGCGCGTAGAAGACGCCCATGACCGGCACGATACTGGCCGCGACAATCGCGATACGGTGGATTCCGCCGATGATCACCAGGCCTAACAGGACGGCCAGTACCGCCCCGGACATCCAGGTCGGGATACCGAACGACGCCTCGATTCCTGCGGCCATGTTGTTGCTTTGCGGCAGGTTGCCCGAACCAAATGAGCTCACCACCACCGCGATGGCAAAGAATATCGCCAGCCAGCGCATGTTGAGCCCGCGCTCCATGTAGTACATGGGCCCGCCCGCCATACGCCCGTCGTCATCCTTCACCCGGTAGCGGTGTGAGATCGTGACTTCGACATATTTGGTTGTCATGCCGAGGAAGGCTGTCGCCCACATCCAGAACAGGGCCGCCGGGCCGCCGAGATAGATCGCGAACGCAACCCCGCCAATATTGCCGGTGCCCACCGTCCCCGAAAGCGCCGTAGCCAACGCCTGAAAGTGGCTGGTATCGCCCGGCGGGTTACCTGAGGTGTACTTGCCGCGAAGGACGCCCCAGGCGTGTTTGAAGAAGCGGATTTGCGGAAAGCCGAGGTAGATCGTGAAGAACAACCCGACGCCGAGGAGCAGAAACGGAAAGTAGACGGCGCTGCCGAGCCAGCCGTCGAGGAAGGAAATGAGTCCTTCAAATACCGCCTTCAGCGTCAGTTCTCCGAGCCCAACAGAGCCGTGCGCATGATCTGGTAAAGCTCGTCTTGCTCGATCACGCCACCGAGCGCTTCGGCGTTGGGGCCGAAAGCATACGCGGCAACGTCTTCGCCGCCGTGGGTCTCTGCCCAGGCTGGAAAGCTTGCGACCTGCAGGTAGTCGCGATCTTCGGTATTCACGTCACTCAGATCGGCAAGTTCTTCGAGAAAGCCGGGTCCATTGGCATATCCGAGCGTGGTGTACGGTCGTCCGTTGTCATCTTCGGCGGCCTCGCCGAGAACGTTTACCACCTTGCCCAGGATCGGGTTGCCGCGCTTGGGATAGCCGCTGATCGTCAAGGTATGGCTGTGGTCGGCGGTGACCACAATGAGTGTCTCCGCGGGGTCGGTGATCTCCAGAGCCGTGGCGACTGCGTCGGACAGCGCCAGGGTATCGTCGAGCGCCCGATACGCATTTCCTGCGTGGTGCGCGTGATCGATGCGCCCGCCTTCGACCATCAGAAAGTAACCCCGTCCGTTAGCCGCCAGCCGTTTGATGGCAAATCGAGTCATCTCCGCCAGTGACGGCTCGCCGCCGGAATCCTCCGCCCGATCCGCCTCGAACTGCATGTGCGAGGGCTCAAACAGCCCCAAGACCTGACCGGATGGATGCTGCTCCAGGGCCGCAAGTTGTTGGGCATTCCACACGTATTCACGACCGCTGTCACCACCGAGCCAGCGATCGATCAGATTTGCGCCGTCCGTGCGCTCGCCCTGCAGTTCCGGGTATTCGGGGTCGGCAGTCTCGGTGGGCATGAACTGCGCGCGCCCTCCCCCCAGGATCACTTCGATTCCATCGCCAGGTTCAAATTCGACCAGCTGTCGAGCGATATCCGTACAACCGGCTGCGTGGGCCGCAGCAGGCAACTGCTCATCGGTCTCCCAGTCGCGATTGGGTACGTGGGCGTAAGTGGCCGCCGGCGTTGCATGAGTTATGCGAGCGGTGGAGACGATTCCGGTTGCGTAACCGGCACGCTCGGCCTCTTCGAGCAGGGTCGTGAGCTCGTTTGCACGTGCTTGTTCGCAATCGTCACGTGCAGCGGCCGGCCCAACGCTGATGTAGCCGATGCGGGTCTTCTCTCCGGTCATGATGGCAGACATCGTTCCAGCGCTGTCCGCCACCTGGCTGTCGGTGTTGTAGGTTTTCACCAGTGCCAGGTGTGGAAACGTTTCGAACGCCAGCACGTGTTCCTCGCCGCTAAACCCCTGCAACTGTCCTGCGTAGATGCGGGCGGCGGTCACCGTGCTTACGCCCATTCCGTCGCCCAAAAACAGGATGACGTTGCGTGTTGGGGTCTCGGCGACCGAGGTCGTGACCGAAGTCGTTGTGCAGGCGCTCAACAACAATCCGGTCATGCAACAGGCAACGCGCCTGGCTGAAGCATTGATCATAGAATTTGCTCTCCGTTGCAGGCCTGGTCGGCTATCGACTCGGTTCGCGCATCGTCACGAATTCTTCCGCGGAAGTTGGGTGAATGCCAATGGTCGCGTCGAAATGGGCCTTGGTTGCGCCTGCGGTAATCGCTACCCCGAGGCCCTGGATGATCTCCCCAGCTTCAGGCCCCACCATATGAGCACCGACAACCTTGTCATCGTCGCTGTTCACCAGCAGCTTCATCATGGTCCGTTCGTCCCGGCCGGACAGCGTGTGTTTCATCGGACGAAATTCGGAGCGAAATATCTGAAGGTTGGGATGCATCGTTCGGGCTTGTGCCTCCGTCGGGCCCACCGTGTCGATATTGGGTTGGC
>JAYGEV010000157.1:0-2764 GCA_046582225.1 Pseudomonadales bacterium | reverse complement strand
GGTCCGGGACAGCAGAATTGCAGCAGAAGTGACAACACCCGCAGCGATTCCCGTTTGTGAGGCTATCAGCCAATGCGTCAATGTGAGCGCCAGCAGATTGCCTTGAACCATCGTTATCAGGCATGCGCCGGTCGCCTCGGCAATGTTTTCAACGAACGGAGGAATTCTTCCGCGCGCCCTGTCGGCTGGTGGGGTCATGGCAGCACTCTACCGCGATCGGACACTGCCCGCCTCACCGCGCCACAGACTTGACGCGAGCAACGCCGGAATCGCATCCTGGCTGTTCTACGGACTCAGCAAGGATCCACCCGATGAATGCCACCGACATTTCCATGCACCCGATCCACCTGGGTCCTGGTGCAACCGCGCAGATCGAACCAGAGTTCACCGGTGCGATGGATTGGTACGAAGGCTATGCGGATCGACACAATGAGGACGGCGCGGAAGCACGAATGGTATCCATGCACACGTTCACCGAGTCCTGGGACATGTGGGAGATGCACCCACACGGAGCCGAGGTCGTGCTGTGCATAATGGGCACAATCACCCTGCACCAGGAGAAGCCGGACGGCTCGCCGGCGAGGGTCACCCTCGGTACCGGGCAGTATGCGATCAACGAGCCCGGTACCTGGCACACCGCGGACATCGAGAGCGAGGCAACCGCCTTGTTTATCACCGCGGGCATGGGCACGCAGCACCGCCCACGCTGAACGGCTACCGGGCCATGTACTCATCCAGCGTGCGGTGAAACGCCCGGAGCCGGTTTTCCTGATAGTTTGCGAACGTGACGCCAGGTTTACGCGTGGTTTTCAAACCCTTGGTCATGCGGATCATGTTCGGCGTATCCTGATCGAGGATCGGCCCGTAACCACCCAGTTCCTCCACCGAAGACCACAGCTCGCCCCGCGCCAGGTCGATCCCTTTGGCGGTCTGGTAAGGCCGGCCATCTTCGGGGACAGGATGCAACATATAAACTTCCATGATGGCCTCGTCGGGCGTATCGCCAGCCGGGCGGAATCGATACAGCAACGGCCCTACCAGTGTTGGCCAGAACGTGAAGTTCGGAAACAACGTGTACTGCACCTGGTCGAGCATGTCGGTATCGCTGTGCTCGGATAGATCAACCCCGTAGCGAACGCCCAGGGCCTTGCGGTTGTGTTCGGCGATCGTCGGCCGGGCCTTCTCACCAGGCGCGAGTTGCGGTCGCTCGTTTTCCGGCAGGTAGCGCAACATCATGTCGACGATGTGTTGCTCGGAACGGCCGTGCCCGACCACGTGCTGGCTCGGCACGCCACTTGCCAGGGTCATCCGCGTGACATGACGGCTCTCGGGCCAAACGTCGTACTGCATCATCACATCATCGGTGTACGACGCTATACCATCCGGGTCGACGTTGCCGTCGGCGTCCTTTTCATAATGCGTTTCGGCGACGTGCATACCTTCGATAAAGGCTTCCTGGGCCACCTTCCAGTTGCACGGCACCACCATGGAAACGCGCAACTCGATGTAGCGCGCCTCAAAATGCCAGTCATCCAGGTGTGCGGGCAGGATCTCGAGATAGTCGGCCAGCGAGGCGCAATCAGGATCCAGATTCACGAACACGAACCCACCCCATTCATCCACCTGGGCCTGGGGCAAGACAAATTCATCTTTTGGCAGGTGCTTGAAGTCCCATGGCGTCGGAATCCGGCTCAGTTTGCCTTCCAGCGTCCAGGTAAACCCATGGAACGGGCAGCGGAACTGTTCGGCGTGGCCGGATTCGAGACACAGGGCATTGCCCCGATGCAGGCAGGCGTTGAAATACGCACGGATTTCATCCCGGGCGGTGCGTACGACGATCACGCTGTCGTTCACGATATCGTAGACCACGTAGTCACCGATCTCGGGAATCTCCTCTGCGCGGCAGGCTACCTGCCAGGTCTTGCGCCAGACCTTCTCAACCTCGGCATCGTGCCAGTCTTTGGAGATGTAGCGATCGACGGATACATCGGTGGTGCCCAGATCCATCTCAGGAACCTCTCGAAAAGGCGCAGGCGCTGGATTTACGTCGTCGTCGAACAATTCCTGCAGCGTGCGACCCGGTCCCCTGTCATGGAAAACAATGTCGTCTGCTTTGATCTCAGCCATCGCGTCGCCGCTCCTTACCTGGGTGGTTTGTTCGCATCGCGGACCTTCCAATCGCGACACCGTCCGAGCATGCTGAGATGCTAGCAAGAATGTTCGCGGTCAAGGGGGATTATTGGTGGCGACGATTAAGCTTGGTTATCCAAACCAGGCGTCGATGTATCCGTTGGACGAGTCACAGATCGACCAGCTCATGACCCACGGCTGGGAGTGCGCGCTGAACTGGACCACCAGCGACGGCTGGCCGGTCGGCGTGATGCATGTTTTCGTCTGGCACGAAGGTCGCGTCTGGCTGAATTTCATGAGTCATCGTCACCGGGCTGCCGCCATCCGCCGCGACCCCCGCGTGTCGGTGATCGTCAGCAGCAGCAGTGCTCCGGGAGGCAGTGTTCAAGGCCAGGCGACGATGAAAGGTCGAGTGGTCTTCCACGATGACGAGGACACCAAGCTCTGGCATTTTCAGATGCTCGCCCGGAAATCCTCGCCGGGAGACCAGCCCGCTCAAGACGCGTTGATCGAGTCGCTGGATTCACCGCTGCGCACGGTGCTCGAAATCATCCCGGAGAAGTGGATTACCTTCGACCTGGACAAGTTGCGCCGCGATCAGGCGGGCACCCTCGACGAGAGCGAGCGTGGCGAA
>JAYGEV010000567.1:0-3736 GCA_046582225.1 Pseudomonadales bacterium | reverse complement strand
CATGTGCCTAGACCGGCTTCAGGACGAGCTGTCGTCGCAACAATTCAACACTTGGATCCGACCGCTACAGGCGCGCCAGAGCACTGACTCGCTGCAGCTGATGGCGCCGAACCGGTACGTGAGAAATCAGGTTCAAGTGGCGTACCTCGATCGGATAAACGAACTGCTCGACCAGCTCGGGGATCCGGTCAATCCACTCGCGGTCAGCCTCAACATCGGTGTGGCGGATGAGCCCGAGACGGTACCGCTGCGAGCGAATGGCTCGGGTGGCGTTCACGTTCAGCCGGCCCATCTGCTCAACAGTGAGTTTACGTTCGATGCGTTCGTGGAAGGAAAATCCAACGAACTCGCCAAGGCCGCGGCGTCCCAGGTAGCACAAAACAGCGGCCGCTCCTACAACCCGCTGCTCCTGTATGGTGGCGTGGGTCTTGGCAAGACGCACCTCATGCAGGCGGTCGGCAACTACGTGCGTGCGCGCAATCCCGACGCGAAGGTGGTCTATCTGCATTCGCAACGATTTGTTCAGGACATGGTCAAGGCGCTGCAGCAAGGCACGATGCTGGACTTCATGCAGTACTACCGATCGGTGGACACACTGCTGATCGATGACATCCAGTTTTTCGCGAAAAAACTTCGATCCCAGGAAGAATTCTTCCATGTCTTCAATGGTCTTTTGGAACGCGGACATCAAATGGTTCTCACCAGCGATCGCTATCCGCGAGAAATTGATGGTCTGGAGGAGCGACTGAAATCCAGGTTCGTGTGGGGACTGACTGTTCAGGTGGAACCGCCGGAACTCGAGACGAGAGTCGCGATCCTGATGAAAAAGGCCGAAGCAGAGCAGGTGCACCTGGATCCAGCGGTGGCGTTCTTCATCGGCGAACGCATTCGTTCGAATGTTCGCGAGCTGGAAGGTGCGCTGCGCCGAGTCATTGCGAATGCGCGGTTTACCGGCAGCCGGATCACCATCGAGTTGGTCAAGCGCGCGTTGCGTGATTTGCTGGCCATTCAGGATCGGCTGGTTGGTATCGACAATATCCAACGCACGGTTGCCGAGTACTACAACATCAAGATTTCCGATATTCTGTCCAAGCGGCGTAATCGATCAATCGCGCGCCCGCGACAGATGGCTATGTGCCTGGCGAAGGAACTGACCAACCATTCCTTGCCGGAAATAGGAGAAGCCTTTGGTGGGCGAGACCACACCACCGTACTTCATGCCTGTCGCAAGATCGCCGAGCTTCGAGATACCAGCGCCGACCTGGCCGAGGATTACAAGAACCTCGACCGACTGTTGTCCAGCTGATCTCGCACATATCGAAGGTGATCTATGAAATTCAGCGCCAATCGGGAAGTGCTATTGCGCCCGCTGCAGCTGGTGACCGGCGTTGTCGAACGACGGCAAACATTACCCGTGTTAGCAAACTTGTTAGTCGTCGTGAAAAACGGAGTGCTCTCGATCACCGGAACGGATCTCGAAGTAGAGATGGTCGTGGTGGTATCCGGCGTGGAGGCGGAGCAGGACGGTGAGGCGACCATTCCAGCGCGAAAGCTTGCTGACATCTGGCGCTCGTTGCCGGAATCCGCTGAGGTTTCTGTGCGGGTGGAAGGGGACCGGGCGATTATCCGGTCAGGGCGCAGCCGGTTCTCGCTGGCCACGCTACCAGCGGGAGACTTTCCGCAAGTAGAAAGTGGCCCGGGCGATCTGGAACTGCGCATCGCTCAGCGCGACCTGGGACACCTTCTGGACCAGGTGAGTTTCTCCATGGCCCAACAGGACGTACGCTATTTCCTCAACGGAATGTTGTTGGAAGTCACGAGCGAACATACCCGCGCGGTGGCTACCGATGGGCATCGACTGGCAATGTGTACCGTTGCCGGTGGCGCCAGTGGTGCTGAGAAATTGCAGATCATCGTTCCTCGCAAGGGCGTGCTGGAACTCGGACGGTTGTTGGATGGTGGTGATGAGGAACTGGTTCTGCAGATCAGCAGCAACCACCTCCGCGTCACCCACGGAGCCTACACGCTGACGACAAAGCTGGTTGATGGCAAGTTTCCTGACTATGAAAAGGTCATTCCGCGCGATGCTTCACGGACGATCCGCGGAGATCGTGAAGCGTTGAAGCAGGCGTTTCTGCGTGCTTCGATTCTGTCCAACGAAAAGTATCGGGGTGTCCGGTTGATCATCGAAGGCGATCAACTGACTATCCAGGCGAATAATCCGGAGCAGGAAGAAGCCGAAGAAATTGTTGCCATCGGTTACGAAGGCGAACGGATGGAGATTGGCTTCAACGTCAGCTACCTGCAGGACGTGCTAAATGTGGTTCATACTGATGAAGTCAGCATCAGCGTTTCCGATGCTAACAGCAGCGCGTTGATGGAGGGTTCGGGCGAAGACGATGCGGTGTATGTCGTGATGCCCATGCGACTCTAATTTTGCCGCGATTTACCCGTGTATCTTGATCGGCTAGAGATCTCCTACTTTCGCAATCTGTCCTCCGCCTCGCTGGATCTGAATCCAGGGTTAAACTTCTTCTACGGTCCCAATGGTGCGGGAAAGACAGCGGTGCTCGAGGCTGCACATCTGCTCGGCCGAGGCCGTTCCTTCCGAACCCATCGAGCGCGTACGTTGATTCAGCATGACAGTGAGTCCCTGGCCGTGCGGGCGACGATCAATGACGATCACGGCGCTACGCAGAGTGTGGCGATCAGTAAAGATCTAGCCGGGCACACCGAGTTGAGAATCAATGGGCTGCCGGAACGGCGCGTGTCGGAGATCGCGCGGCTGGTGCCGTTGCAGGTGATGTTGCCGGATATCGGAGAGTTGGTGTTTGGCGGACCGCAGGTCCGTCGACAATGGCTGGATTGGGGCACGTTTCACGTGAAACCTGAGTACTTACGCAGTTTACGAGGTTATCTGCGCGCGCTGAAGCAGCGGAATGCCGCGCTGAAGCAGGTGGGGCATCCTGCGGCCAGCATTGTACCGTGGACCGAGCAGCTGGTATCGGCGGCACGAGAGGTGGATCAACAGCGGACGGCCTATATAGAAGCGCTGCAACCCGAATTTACTCACACAGTTGGGCGGCTGGCGCCAGAACTCGAGGTCCGGTTGAATTACCGGCGTGGTTGGCCCGAAGGAGAAAGTCTGGACAAAGTGTTGGGAGAATGGGGCCCCAGGGAGGTAAAATCAGGCCTGACTCAGGTCGGTCCTCATCGGGCGGACATCGATTTACGGATTGGCAACTCCAAAGCTTCGGCAGTTCTTTCCCGCGGCCAGGGTAAGGCGGTGGCCAGTGCGCTGAAGGTCAGCCAGGCCCGGCTTCTGGCTAACAGTGATCGTCGCGGCAGTGTGTTTCTGATCGATGATGTGGGTGCGGAGTTGGACGAGAGTCACAACGCGCGGTTTTTTGAGATGCTCGACGAGATGGGTAGCCAGATTCTGGCCACATCGACCCGTAGACCTTCGAGCGAGAACCAGTTCTCAGACGATAGGATAAACGTGTTCCACGTGGAACGTGGCACAGTGCACAGGAGCGCTAATGGCTGACGATAGTTACGACGCTGCCAGTATCAAGGTCCTGCGAGGCCTCGATGCGGTACGAAAACGCCCCGGGATGTATATCGGGGATACCGATGACGGCACCGGCCTGCATCATATGGTGCAGGAGTTGGTCGATAACGCCATCGATGAAGCTCTGGCAGGTCATTGCGATGATATTGACGTGGTGATCCATCC
>JAYGEV010000554.1:0-3709 GCA_046582225.1 Pseudomonadales bacterium | reverse complement strand
CGGCGAAAGAAATTAGGAATCCGGAAGGCGACGAAAAATGCGTCCGCAATATTCTGCGCACCCAGGAAATAGGACAACACCATGTCGCGGATGAGCCCTGAAATGCGCGACAGCAGGGTCATACCGGACACGACGCCGCCCTGGGCGGTAACGTTCTGTTCGAGATCTTCAGTGCCGGTTGACATCACGATACCTCAACGGCATATTACCGCGCCTTTGATTTTACCGACTTTCAGGAGCAACTTTTGGCTAACAGCCCCCAAGCCCGCAAGCGCTCGCGCCAGGCCGAACAACGCCGGCGCCGCAATGCCAGCCAGAGATCTATGGTGCGCACCTACATCAAGCGTGTGAACGCCGCCATCGAAAGCAACGATTTCGACTCGGCAACTGCCGCGCTGACCACGGCCATCCCGGTGATCGACCGGATGGCTGCCAAAGGAATCATGCACAAGAACAAGGCTGACCGGCATAAATCCCGTTTGAACGCCCGGGTAGCCGCGTTACGCACCTGACTCCGGTGCGCGGTTGACTGTCGCGCTAAGAACAACCAGGTTGTCTCGATGTATTAGCTCCGGCTCGGCGCTGTAGCCAATACGCTCGCTGATTTCATCGGAGTTCGCGGCCAGCAGTTTCGCGGTTTCGGCGCTGCTGTAGTTCACCAATCCCTGAGCGACCGCGTTGTGTTCGGCATCCACACAGCAAACAACGTCGCCACGAGAAAACTCTCCCCGAACCGCAACCACGCCGACTGGCAACAGGCTAACTCCGCTGCGTTGGAGCGCCGCGACCGCTCCAGCATCAAGCTCAACCTCGCCTTTCACTTTCAGTTGCCCGGCGATCCAGCGTTTGCGGGCATCCAATGGCGTCATGGAAGCCACCAGCAACGTTCCAATCGCGTCCCCTGCAAACAGGCAGCCGAGAACATCTTCGGTACGACCGTTGGCTATGACGGTGTGGGCACCTGCGCGAGCGGCAATCCGCGCCGCCGCGAGCTTGGTGACCATGCCACCGCGCCCCATCAGCCCCGGATCGTTTCCCGCCATCGCATCCAGATCCGGGTCCGCCACGTCCACGCAGCCGAGCAACGGTGCGTCGGCTTGCCGGCGCGGATCCGCCTCGTGCAAACCATCGGTATCGGTGAGTATGACCAGCAGATCTGCCTCCAGGAGGTTGGCGACCAGCGCGGCGAGCGTATCGTTGTCTCCGAAACGAATCTCATCGGTTGCCACCGTGTCGTTTTCGTTTACCACCGGAATAACGCCGAGCTCAAGAAGTCGAGTCAACGTTGCGCGGGCATTCAGATACCGCTGCCTATCCGCCAGGTCATCATGGGTGAGGAGCACCATGGCGGTGTGACGTTCGTGATTGGAAAAAGCCTGTTCATAGGCTTGCACCAGGCCCATCTGACCTACCGCGGCGGCGGCCTGTTGCTCGTGAATACTCGTGGGTCGCTGCTTCCAGCCCAGACGACTGACCCCCTCCGCCACCGCGCCAGAGGAGACCAGCAACACCTGCATATCAGACTCCAGCAAGCGAACGATCTGCTCGCACCAGGCTTGAATCCGATCACCGGCAAGACCCGTCTGCTGGTCGGTCAGCAGTGAGCTGCCAATTTTCACCACGACTCGGCGCGCGCCCGAAAGCTGGCCGCGTAATTCAGTTTCGCGTTTTGCGTCGATCATTTCGGGACGTATACCACTTCAACATCGCCATTTTCATCGTCTTGTGCGGGATTTTTCTGACCGAAGGTCACCGCGTCTTTCCGCACAATGGCACTATGCAACACATCCTCGCCGATCCTCGCCTCTAACTTCGCCTGATCTGCGGCAAAGTCCACATCAGTGACAATCCGCTCCTGGATCTCAGCGACCGCGGTCATCAGGGCATTGACGAGGCTATTCACACCGGCCCCGGTTACCGAAGATATGGCAAACAACGGACGGTCGGGGAATGCTTCGCCAATCTCAGCGTGCAGCTTCTTGACCGCCGATTCCGGGAGAAGATCGATCTTGCTCAGCACCATCCAGATGGGACGTTCGGCGAGCGCATCGCTGTATGCGACCACCTCCGCTTCAATCAGCCCGGCGTTGTGCACCGGATCGGACTCATCCATCGGGGCAACGTCGATCAGATGCAACAGAATGCGGGTTCGTGTCAGGTGCCGTAAAAACTGAACCCCCAGGCCGGCACCCTGGGCTGCACCAGCTATGAGACCAGGGATATCCGCCACGACAAAGCTCGCATCGGTTCCCGCACGAACCACTCCTAAACTTGGCACCAGGGTCGTGAACGGATAGTCAGCGACCTTTGGACGCGCAGCCGAGACTTGCGCAACCAGGGTAGATTTGCCGGCGTTTGGCATGCCGAGAAGACCCACATCCGCAAGCAGCTTGAGCTGCAGGCGGAGACGCCGCAAATCCCCCGCCTCGCCCGTGGTTGTGCGCCGCGGTGAACGAGCGGTGCTGGATTTGAAATGCGCGTTGCCAAATCCGCGACGACCGCCGCGCGCGACCAGCAGTTCCTGGTGGGGCTCGGTGATGTCTCCGAGCGTCTCAAGGGTTTCATCGTCGATTATCGAAGTGCCAACGGGGACCCGAACCCGCCGATCCTGCCCTTGGGCGCCGGTCTTATCACGCCCACTGCCCGGCTGACCGTTTTCTGCCCGATACAGCGGCTGGTAGCGAAAATCGATCAAGGTGTTGAGGGCGGCATCGGCGACCAGCACCACATCGCCGCCGTGCCCGCCGTTTCCACCGTCGGGTCCACCCCGAGCAACATACTTCTCGCGGCGAAAGCTCAGGCAGCCGCCGCCGCCTTTGCCCGCCTCAACCCGGATCGTGGACTCATCTATAAATTGCATGGGAACTGAATTGCATGAGAAAGCTGCCGCAAAAAAAACCCCGCGTCGGCGGGGTTGCTTGCCTCAGGCTTGCGCCGCCGGCTCCACCGTCGCGAACTTTCGCATGCGCGGCCCCCCGGTTACGAATTTGACATAGCCATCAGCAGTCGCAAACAACGTGTGATCGCGCCCGCACCCGACATTCGTTCCTGGATGAATCTTGGTGCCCCGCTGCCGCACGATGATGTTTCCGGCTAGAACAAACTCGCCGCCGTACTTTTTCACCCCAAGCCGCTTGGATTGGGAATCGCGACCGTTGCGGGTGCTACCGCCTGCCTTTTTGTGTGCCATGAGCTATCTCCTCTAAAACGTCCGTCGATCAGGCGTTGATGCCGGTGATCTTGAGTTCGGTAAACCATTGACGATGGCCTTGCCGGCGCAAGTAGTCTTTGCGCCGCTTGAACTTGAGGACGTTGATCTTTTTGCCACGATCGTTGCCAATTACCTCGGCGGTGACTTTTCCGCCATCAACGAATGGCGTCCCCACCGAAACCTGATCGCCATCGGCCACCATCAGCACCTTATCGAACACGACCTCCTCGCCCGGTTCCGCAGCGAGCCGCTCGATTCGAATGACTTCTCCTTCGGTCACCCGGTGCTGTTTGCCACCGCTAGCGAAAACCGCAAACATATTTTGTACTCCTAGTGCCGCTCCCGGCCATATCAGATTGCCGCGACGAACAACCATCGAGGGCCTATAATCCTGGGCAATCGTCCCACTGTACGCCCTGAGCGGGCGCGAAAGGCGCGTAATTCTACGGGAAGGATAGATGCCGGTAAACCCTGCCATTTCGTCATCGGAGTCGTCAT